>JBDLIO010000243.1:0-5009 GCA_039714865.1 Acidobacteriota bacterium
AACAAGGGTTCGAGTTCCCGCACGAAGAATCGCACCGGCTCTGCTTCCATCTGACGTCGAAGGTCAGCCTGATGGTTCAAGACTGCCCGAGGGCACGCTCCGAACGACCCGTGATTGAGGAAGACGACGTCAGGATCGAGGCCCCAGTGGTGAGCGAAGGGACTCGTCGGTGGCATCGGAATGTGGCGTTTTTGGATCATCGAGAATCCAGTATCGAGTATCCAGTATCAAGTTTCCAGTATCCAGGATCTCAGCGGCTGGTTTTGTTTTGGAGCCGACGAGTGTCTCAGATGGTAGGCCGCGCTCTTTTGGCCGGAAGGGATGAGTCATGAATACACGGGGATTTGCTGTTGTTGTTGGATTCGTCGTCGTCGCGGGCTTCCTGGCGATGGGGTCGTCGGCCTCGGCCGGATGGTTCGGCCAGGGGGATCGCACAATTGATCTGAGACACGGGGCCGGGTCGGTCGAGGTACAGCTGGTCCCGGACCGCGGCAAGGCACTGAATTTGAAACCGAGAGGCCCTCATCGGTGGGTCTTCGACGGAGCGACCGAGGCTCTGGTCGGCGGGTCGTATTCCATCAAGCTTCGCAACAGCAGCTCCGAGCGAATCAAGGTCGTCGTTGGAGTTGATGGGCTCAACGTTTACGGCAAGGAACGGATCGTCGGGCGCGCCGATGGCGATACCGGGTCAATCCTCTCACCGGGAGAGACTCGAGTGCTCAAAGGGTGGCAGATGGATCATTCAACTGCCCAACGATTCGTCTTCAGCCCGCCGGAATGGAGTGAAGGTCGGGGCCGAACGGACTCCCGGATCGGTCTGATCGTCGTTCAGGTTTACCGCGAGCGCCGCCGGGAGTGGTTCGGGCTGCAGGACAACAGGGCCGAGGAATGCGCACCGGAGGCCGGCAGGAGACTGCAACGTAAGGCCGTGCCGAGGGCGCAGATTGGAACGACTTCGGGTGACGACGTCTCCAGCAGGGTTCGCACCGTTCACTTCGAGAGCTTGACGACCTATCCCGAGGCCTGGGCGGAAGTGGACTACGGACGGTATCCGGTACCGCCGCCGCGTCCGCGTCCGGCCATTCTCGGAGTCACCGTTTTCACCTGTGAAATGGGCAGCCGTATCGACGGTGTTGTGCCCGGATCAATCGCCGACGAGGCGGGACTCAAACTCGACGACATCATTGTCCGGGTCGATACCGAAGACCGTCCCTCGGCACAGAGACTCAGTGAAATTCTCCGGTCCAAACGCCCTGGCGACTTCGTCTTCCTCAAGGTCCAGAGGGGTCGGCATGAGCTGAGTCTGAAGATTCGGTTATAGGCAATTCGTCGAACGAGGGCATGCCTTCGTGATGCCACATTGTGCTCGGCAATTGCCTTGATGGTGCCCCTTGATCGACCGATATCTGCGACATGGTGGACCCATAGGAGGTGGCGCCATGACACAAGACACGGGAGAAATCGGTCTGAGCCTGATCTCGAGATCTCCGGCGTTTTTCGAAATCTCCGGGCGACGGTCGAGGCTTTGAGTGCCACGGATCAGCTTGAGGAAATTCGGTGGTCGGAGGCGGTCGTTGGCTTCGGCTTGTCGGACCCCCGAGGCATCGTTGAGGTCGAGGGCTTCGAAATCAACGGTCAAACGGTCCAGGTGCGGCCGGGAACGACGTTGGGTGATGTGTTTCCCCGGGGATTCCACGCCGGAGTTGGTGACATCACAGGTGACAGCCTCGACATTCGGCTTCCGGTCAGCCTTCGAGGCAGCGGCAGTCTTCGCTTTCTGCCCTTGGGTGCGACGACCCGGGCCTCCATTCGTTCCGACTGGCCGCATCCGAGTTTTATCGGAGATGTTCTCCCGTCCACCCGGGAAATCACCGACGGCGGGTTTTCGGCCCAGTGGACGATCCCGTTGTTGAATCGATCCTACCCTCAGGCGTGGCTGGACTGCATGACGGTTGATATCAACGAAATCGAGGCGGGCGTTCGGCTGTTTGAACCGGTCGCGCTGTATGACCTGGTGACCAGGGCGGTCAAATACGGGCTGCTTTTCATTACCTTGACGTTTCTGACCCTGGGACTGATCGAATTCGTCGTGGGGACGCGGCTGAGCCTGGTGCAGTACCTGCTGATCGGTGTGGCTCTTGCCATGTTCTTTCTGATTCTGATCGCCTTGGCCGAACACATCGGGTTTGCGATCGCCTACATTCTGGCTTCGGCCGCCGTTGTCGTGATCAACACGCTCTATTGTGCAGCGATTCTGCCGAGGCGCTCGTTGGCTGCAGCCGTCGGCGTCGTCCTGACGGCGATCTACGGCATTCTCTTTACGATTCTCAAAGCCGAGGATTTTGCCCTGCTCGGCGGAACCCTCTTACTGGTTGTCGCGCTTTCGGTGACGATGTATTTCACGAGGCGGATGCACAGCGCGGAGGGTCTGTAAACCGGGTCTTTTGCTGACCTCGAAAAACTGGGCTTTGTCTTCTCGGTTCCCGCTGTGTGAAGGCGAGTCGCTTGCCCTAGCCCGAGGTCGTGTTTCCTCAGGTCTCGACCTCGAAGTGCACGGTGTACAGCTCGAGGATGTCGGCGACGGTCTTGCGCACGGTCTCGGGCAAGACGTCGGAGGCGCATTCAATTCGAATGGTGGCCTTGGTTCCGTGAATCGGATCCTCGCCCACCCTGACCGACACCGACGTCGCGAGATTGCCGAGGGCGGCGAGTTCTTCCTCGTACACCTTGCGGGTGGCATCCCAGCGCAGGGCCGGCTTGAAGACCTTGCCGACGGCGGTCAGCGGAATCTCGTCGACGATGTGAACGGCCTTGGGTACGGCGGCCCGTTCACCGATGCGCTCACGGGCCCATTCGAGGATCTCGTCCTCTGACACCTCGGCGCCGGGTTTCAGCTGGACGTAGGCCACCGGCACCTCACCGGCATAGGCGTCGGGACGACCCACTGCCGCTGCGGTCTGCACCGCCTCCATTTCGTAGAGGGGTTCCTCGATGGTGGCCGGATCGATATTGTGGCCGCCCCGGATGATCAGCTCCTTGCGCCGGCCGGTCAGCCACAGGTAGCCGTCGGAGTCCCGGCGGCCGAGGTCGCCGGTATTGAACCACTCTTCGTTGATCCAGATTCCCCGGTTGTGGACCTCTTCGACGTATCCGGAGAAGACGCACGGTCCCCGCACTGCGATCACGCCGATCTCGTCGTTCTCGGCATCGCGGAGGTAAGCGCCGTCCGAGTCGAGGATCGCCACCTTGAAGTCGTTGTAGGGGAGGTGGATGCCGATGCTGCCGATCTTGCGTTCGCCGTCTCTCGGGTTGACCGCCGAGGCGCAGGCGACCTCGGTCAGGCCGTAGCCCTCCATGATCTTCATGCCTGAGTAGGCCTCGAAGCGGTTGAAGAGTTCGACGCTCAGGGGCGCCGCACCGCAGATGACGTACCTGAGAGACGAGATGTCATGGCCGCCCTTGGGCACGTTGAGGAGCACCCCGAGCACGGTCGGCACTGTCGAGAAAAAGACGGGGCGATACCGCTCGACGATCTTGAAGAAGTTGAGGATCACCCCCTGGTCACGGTAGCCGGAGGGTGAGAGCAGGACCACGCTCGCCCCGACCGAAAAGGGAGCCAGTCCGGTGATGCAGGTGCCGTTGCAGTGAAAAAGGGGAAGGCCGCACATGACGGTTTCGCCGGCCGACAGGTCGGCGGCGATGACGATGTTGGAGGCCAGGACAATCTCGTTGCGGTGAGAGCGGCGGGCCAGCTTGGGGGTGCCGGTCGTGCCTCCGGTGTGGTAGAGGGAAGCGATGTCGTCCGGGTGGAAGACCCGCCCCGAGGTCAGACGATCGGCCGGAGAGGCGTCGATACCTTCCTCGTAGCCGATGATGCCGGCGGCCTCGTCGGAGGGCCCCATCACACGGACGATTTTTTCCAGGGTTGGGATCTCTTCGCGAAAGGATTCGACCTTCTGCCAGATGTCGGTGCCCGGCATCTCGCCAAGGGCGACGAGCACCTTGGTTCCGGCGGCGTTGCAGATATCGCGGATGGTGTGGGCTTCCAGCAGGGGGTTGATCGGATTGGCGATGCCGGCGGCTTCCGCTCCCCACAGGACGAAGTGGGTCTGGGGCAGATTCGGGAGCAGGTAGGTCACAACATCCTCGGGTCCGATCCCCAGGCTCGTGAAGAGATTGGCGGTCTGCCGAACCCGTGCCAGGAGTTGGGCGAAGGTGATCTCCTGGGACTGATCCCATTGTTCTCCGCCGGCGATGAAATGGATGGCCGTGGCGCCGGGGTCGATTGCCGCCCCGCGCTCGATCAGTTCGAGGGTGCTGGTTTCCGGACATCGCTCTTCCACCGGTATGCGTTCGATGGCCGCGATGTCGCTCAGGTCTCGGATGGTGATGCGCTCGGCCATGATTCCTCCCTTAAACACTCTTGTCTGGGAATCATACACCCGTCATTTAAGAATATTCGAAATTCATGGAGATCGGTTGTTCTTGCCGGGAGGCGTCGAGACCCCGAGGAGGGACGATTGGCCCGAGAACTCTGGACCCAGACCGAGGTCGAGAAACTCTACGTCTGCGACAACTCCATCATGCCCCACTCCGGAGGCGTCCCTCCCGTCCTGGCGCTGCCAATTGCCGCTGTTTCCTGACCCTGCAAGTGGAGACTTCCGTGTTCAATCCGTTGTGCCGAGTATTAATACTGGAAATAATGCAGCTGTTCCTGTTGACACTGCCGACCTGGACGGAGACGATCGCCCTCGGGGCGGGCTCCTCGCGCCGGACTGTGCCGAGCACGCAGAGGTCGGCGCCCTCCTTCTTGAAGTAGAGCTCGCCGTGGAGCTCTCCAAAGGGCGTCTCGAAGGGGTCGGGGATGAGGGGCATCAGCTCGTCGCTGACCCTGAGCTCGCCCGTCTCGAGCAGGTCAAAGGTCGCCTTGACGATGATCACCGCCGGGAGCTCGGGCTCCAGCAGGTCTGCGAACTGCCCGATCGCGTGAAAGGGTGTGTCGTTGGCGA
>JBDLIO010000244.1:0-5005 GCA_039714865.1 Acidobacteriota bacterium
AGTTTGAGCACGTCGAAGACCGTGCGCCGGTTGGACAGGGCCAATTCCTCGATCGAACCCCTGCCGTCCATATGCATCACCAATGCCAGGTCTTCGTCGTCCAGGTCTTCCGGGAGGGCAATCAAGATGGGAACGGCTGCGGTGTCTGGAACCAGGTCGATCATCTGACTCCGTTCGTCTCGCTGTCGATGACCTTCGAACAGAAACGAGGTTACCTGGAGTGGAACCTCATGGAAAACTCTGTCAGGCAGTTCCCTTTCGATGAAGCGGAAGTCTCCGGAATCCCACAGGATCAGGTCGTACAGCGTCTCCTGGGTCTTGGCGGTCAAGATGGCTCGGAATTCTTCGGCGTTGACAAATCCGTGTTCGACTGCGAGCTCGCCGAGCATCGCCGGTTTCGAGTCTTGAGTCTTGATCATTGCTTCGATGTCTGCTGGAGTGCAAAAACCCCAGCCGACAAGATAGTGCCCCAGGAACTCGCGGGGGTTGTCCGAGGCGACCGCGACCACGTCTCCCTGGCGGAAATAGATTTTCTTTGTGAACTCCTGCCCGTCGATGATCAATGTCCCCGTCTTCCGGGTCGAAGCCAACCACTGGACGAGGTCTCCAAGGCCCATTGTTCTGAGGTTGCCGGCGATCGTCAACTATTCCCCCTCGGTCACCGTGCGGTTGAGGCGAAGAAAAATCGCCGCAAATCGTACGGGTTCCATTACTGTACGTCATAATGCTCTTGATAGGGAGAGCGGAGGGGCCGATGATGAGCCGAATCACATTGACACGACCTGATGACTGGCACCTGCACTTGAGGGACGGGGCCTCGATGGGCGATGTGGTGGCCCACTCGGCCAGGGTTTTCGGCCGTGCGATCGTCATGCCCAACCTCAGGCCGCCGGTGGTCACGACCGATGATGCCCTCGCTTATCGCGGCCGGATTCTCAAGGCGCTGCCTTCCGACTCGACCTTCGAACCCCTGATGACGCCTTACCTGACGGATCGCACACCGTCAGCCGAGATCAGACGGGCGGTTGAGAGCGGGATTGTGCACGGCGTCAAGCTCTATCCTGCCGGGGCGACCACCAACTCCGATGCCGGTGTGACCGATATCGCTCGGGTCGGCGAGACCCTCGGCGTGATGGCCGAACTGGGCCTGCCTCTGCTGGTTCATGGCGAGGTGACCGACTCGGACATCGACCTGTTCGACCGGGAAGCGGTCTTTCTCGAACGAGTTCTGGCGCCTTTGGTTGAGGAGCATCCGGGCCTCAAGATCGTCATGGAGCATATGACGACCTCAGAGGCGGTGTCCTTCGTTGAGAACGCGCGGGTTGGGGTGGCGGCGACGATCACCCCTCACCATCTCTTGATGAACCGCAACGCGATCTTCGAGGGTGGAATCAGACCTCATCATTACTGCCTGCCGGTGCTCAAGCGGGAGCGCCACCGCCTGGCGCTGGTTGCCGCTGCGACGTCCGGTGATCCCAGGTTTTTTCTGGGGACGGACTCGGCCCCCCACTCGGTGGAGACCAAGGAGACGGCGTGCGGGTGTGCCGGGATCTACTCCGCCCATGCCGCCCTGGAGCTTTACGCTCAAGTTTTTGAGGCAGAAGGCGCCCTGGATCGGCTGGAGGCCTTTGCGTCCTTTTTTGGGGCCGACTTTTACGGGCTGAAGCGAAACGCCGAGAGTATTACACTGGTTCGGAAGCCCTGGCTCGTGCCCCGGTCTTACCGGTTCGGAGAGGGGTCGGTTTCGCCGCTGGCGGCCGGTGACACCGTGGCCTGGCAGATCGAGGAAATTGAATAATCCTGGGATCGGTTTCCCTTCTGGAGGATCTGAAATGGTACCGACACACTCAAATGGCAAGACCATTGGAATATTGACGGGCGGCGGCGATGTGCCCGGCCTCAACCCGGCGATCCGTGCTGTCACGGTCCGGGCCCTCCGGGAGGGCTACCGTGTTGTCGGCATCAAACGGGGCTGGTCCGGCCTGATCGAAATCGATCGGGAGCGGGGCGATGCAGGCGGCGCCGTTGCCGAACTGACCGAAGAGGGCGTCAACAAGATCGGGAGGACGGGAGGCACTTTTCTTCACACCTCCAGGACCCGCCCGAGCCACGTACCCAAGATCGACGTGCCGGAACACTTTCGTGGGGCCTACGGGGATGAGGTCAACGACTTGACCCCGGAGGTTCTGAAGAATCTGGATTTTCTCGGGGTCGATACGCTGATTCCCATCGGCGGCGACGACACCCTGTCCTACGGCGAACACCTCCACAAGCAAGGGGTTCCGGTCATTGCTCTGCCCAAGACGATGGATAACGATGTTCCTGGGACCGACTACTGCATCGGTTTTTCAACCTGCGTGACACGGACCATCGAGATGACCCACGCCTTGCGGACCTCGGCCGGAAGCCACGAGCGGTTCCTGGTCATCGAGGTTTTCGGCAGGTACGCGGGCTTCACGGCATTGTTGCCGACGATGGCCGGCGCCGCCAATCGGTGCGTCATTCCCGAGCACCCGTTCGACATCGAGCACCTGTGCGAACTGATGACCGAGGATCGAAGGGAGAATCCCAGCAACTACAGCGTCGTGCTGGTCTCGGAAGGGGCGACCTTCACCGGAATGGAAAACATGGTCTACTCCGACCAGGAAAAAGACATGTTCGGCCACAAAAAGCTGGGTGGAATCGGCGACCGGGTTGCCCAGGCACTGAGGGACGTGTCACCGAAATTCAACAACGGGCGACGAATCAACGTCATCTCGCAGCGCCTGGGCTACATGGTACGCTCGGGTGATCCCGACGCGATGGACTCGATCGTGCCGATGGCCTACGGCAATCTGGCCATGGACCTGATCCTCGGCGGTGTCTCCGGGCGCCTTGTCAACGTTCGAAACGGCAGGTACGACAACGTTCCCATCGACGTTGTCACGTCACGCAAGAAAGTGATAGACGTCGGGAAGTTCTACAACACCGAACGTCTGCGGCCCTTCTACAATAAATTCGACGGCGCCCCTGTGTTCATCATGACCTCGGATTACTGATGGGAAAGCTTTCAGCTCTCAGCTCTCAGCTATCAGCTGAGGAGTGGCCTGCAATTCGACAGACCTTCGTAGGGTGGGCCTTGGCCCACCATCCGGGAGTCCAGCATTCCAGTCCTCCGACGTCACGATGCACGATCGGAGTCGTGCGATCCCACCTCCGGCCTCCCAGCCTCACGAGTTCGCCATGAGAACTCGTGAACTCGTCGCCACCTGCAGCCGGGGGCTCGAAGAAGTCCTTGCGGCTGAGATTCTGGACCTGGGAGGTTTGAGGGTCGAGGCCGGGCGGGGCATGGTGCGATTCCATGGCGACCGCCAGGCGATGATCAGGAGTTGCCTGGGGCTTCGGACCGCCATGCGGATTCTGATTCCCGTCGCCTCGGGATCGGCCGGTGACCGGGAACAGCTTTACCGGCTGGCGGGCGGAGTGGCATGGGAGGACTACCTGACGCCGGGCGGTACGCTGGCGGTCAACGTCGCTGGGCGAAGCTCGGCCTTTGGAAATACGGTATTTGCCGCCCAGGTCGTCAAGGATGCCGTGGTCGATCGTATCCGGAACAAAACGGGGGGGCGACCCTCGGTCGACCTGGTCAAGCCCCACGTGCCAATCCACCTCCATCTTCGGGAAGGCGAAGCGTCGATCTCCCTCGATGCCGCAGGAACGCCGCTTTCGAAAAGGGGTTACCGTCCCAAGGGCGGGCCGGCCCCCTTGAACTCCGCCCTGGCCGCCGGCCTGCTTTTGCTGGCCGACTACGACGGTGAGAGGCCCCTGTTGGACCCGATGGGCGGCACCGGGACCTTCGGCGCCGAAGCTGCGATGATCGCAACGCGGATGGCGCCGGGACTTTACCGGCGTTTTGCATTCGAACGCTGGCCCGACCACCGCCAGGATCTGCTGGTCAAAGTGCGGCGTGACCTCGAAGCTCTGCAGAGACCTGCGCCGTGCCCCATCGTCTCCGCTGATCACGATCCCAAGGCCCTCAAGGTCGCAAAGCAGAATCTGGGCGCCGCCGGGGTCCTCCAGTGGGTCGACATCGTCCCGGGCGAGGCAACAACGATGGATCCGCCCGGAGAGGGCTCGCTGATCGTCATCAATCCGCCCTACGGAAAGCGCCTGGGAGAAGAGAGCGCTCTTGGTGGGCTTTACACTGCCCTCGGCGATCGCCTCAAGGCCATCGGGGGAGATTCCACCGCCTGGATCCTCGCCGGCAGCCGTGAATTGTCAAAAAAAATAGGGCTCAAGGCCTCACGGAGAATCCCGGTCTTCAACGGCCCGATCGAGTGCCGCTGGATGCGGTTTGATTTGTATGAGGGCAGCCGGAGGGTGGGCAAAGACGATAACGCAAAGGCGCAAAGACGCAAAGACGCAGGGGAATAGCCACAAAGAGGCACGAAGAGGCACAACAAGTTAGGGTCGAAAAGGTCAAAGGGGCCAAAAAGGTCGAAGAGGTCGTTGCCAGGAGCGCGGGCCTCCCGCACCGCTGTGGATGCTGGGTCCCAACCGAATCGTCATGTAGAGTGTTGCCATGAGCGATCACTTCCGGGAACTCGAGAAAGTACCACGCTGCTCCGGTGAAATCCCACTACCTCCCGCAACTCGAGGCCGTCGTCTTTGCGTTCGCCGAGTAATGAGAGGATAGTGATTTGCTGCACATCTTCGTCGATGCTGATGCGTGCCCGGTCAAGTCGGAGGTGTACCGTGTCGCAGGCCGATATGGCCTTGAGGTCACACTGGTGGCCAACTCCTGGATGCGGACTCCGGATGAAGGGTGGATTTCGCTCGAGGTTGTCGGGGAGGGGTTCGACGCGGCCGATGATTGGATTGTCGAGCACGTGCAATCCGGGGACATCGTCATCACAGCTGACATTCCACTTGCGAGCCGATGCCTGAAGGAAGGCGCTCGTGTCCTGGGTTCGACCGGAAAACCCTTCACTCAAGACAACATCGGCCAGGCCGTCGCGACAAGGAA
>JBDLIO010000245.1:0-4988 GCA_039714865.1 Acidobacteriota bacterium
TCTCCTGGAGCAGGACCGGCCCCGTGTCCTGGCCCTCGTCGAGGAGAATGGTCGACACGCCGGTCCTCCGGTCCCCGCTGACCAAAGCCCACTGAATCGGCGACGGCCCTCGGTGCCTCGGAAGCAAACTGGGGTGGACGTTGACCATGCCCCGGGGAACGGCATTCAAACAATCCCGGGGAATAATCCGTCCATAAGCCACAACCGCCGCAACCTCCGCCCCGGACTCGCGAATCCTGTCCGCGACCGCCATGCCCTTGAGACTCTTGGGCTGCCACACCTCGATGCCGTGCCGCCTGCCGCACTCAGCCACCGGAGGAGGCGTCAGGACCTTCTTCCGGCCGATCGGCTTGTCCGGGCGGGTGACGACAAGAACCACCTGATGATCACTCTCGACTATTTGATCCAGGGAGGGAACTGCAAAGTCTGGAGTTCCAAAAAATACAACTTTCATGTGCCGATGGTAACCCGGATCACATCCTCATTTTGAACGATTGTTGATCGTCACCGCTCCAGGCAGTACACTGGAAAGTCGAGTATTGATGATGAGGGGAGATTTTGCTTTGGTTTTGGGGGTTGCCTTGGTGGTAGGCCTGGCGGGAACGGCGGCCGCTACCGGTGCGACCGGTCAAGCTCCCGGCCCCAAACTGGACCCCGCGCTTGCGGCACACACATTTGCAGACGACCAACCCGTCGCAGTGATCGTGCGCCTCGATCCACACGCCGACAACAAAATGTCACCGGAGGCAACGGCAGGGTCAACGCCCGAACGCCTCAAGCCGACCCTCGACCGCCTCGAAAGCGCTGGAGGCGTCTCGAGAATTCGCCCCTTCAAGCTCCAACCGTCATTCGCCGCCGACCTGACGTCCGAGGGGCTCGAAAAGGTGCTGTCCTTGCCTGGCATTCTCTCCGTCGAAATCGATGACCGGTGGCCCCTCCACACTACAGAAGGCCTGGAGTTGATCGGAGCGGACGTGCTCCATACCTACGGATTCAGCGGTACGGGGACGGCAATCGCCATCATCGACACCGGCATCGATGCGCTGCACCCCGCTCTGGGAAGCGGCGAGATCCCCAACCCGAAGATCGTGCGGGGTCTGGACACCGCCGATGGCGACGACGACCCTTCGGACTGCTCAGGGCACGGGACTGCCGTCGCCTCCATAGCCGCGGGAGTCTCGGTTCACTGGAGCCCCGGAAGACAGTTTGCGGGCGGAGTCGCTCCCGAAGCCCGAATTTTTGCCTACAAGGCCGCCCCGGACGACGACTGCCTGGCGATGACGGAGAGCGCGGTCATCGCCGCCATAGAAGATGCCATCCTCCACCGCGAGGGTGACGGTTACACCCTGGTGGCTATCAATATTTCCGGGGGAGGCGGATCGTGGTCCGGCCCCTGCGACGATGACAACCCGGCCATGGCAGCAGCCGTCGATGCGGCGGCGTCTGCCGGCATCACCGTCGTTGCCAGCGCGGGGAACCAGGGCCTGAGCGACGGTATTACTTCGCCGGCCTGCATCGAGAATGTCCTGGCAGTCGGATCGGTATGGGACCAGAACCCCTCGGCGACGGGATCCCTATTCTGCCTCAACGCCGATTGCACACGCTATTGCAGCGACGAACAAAAACTGGTCGGACAGCCCACCTGCTACAGCAATTCAGGACTGATGCTGGACCTGTTGGCGCCCTCCGAATATCTTCTGGTCGCGGAGGCTGGGGGGCAGACGACGGCCTTTGGCGGAACTTCGGGGGCAGCTCCCTACGTCACCGGAGGCCTCGCCGTCCTCGAATTGGCCCACCCCGATGCCCCACCAGCCCACATGCGCCACCTTTTGAGCGTTTCCAACACCCTTGTCACTGATCCCGGCAACCACCGAACCCTCCCGTTGACCGACTTGTCCGCCGCAATCTACCCCGAGGGACTGCACCTGGGAGATGTCCTGAACGCGGACCTGCCTCTTTCCGGCTCCGGCCCTTTGACCTCCCAGACAATTGTGGACTCACGAGGCCCCGTTGGGTCGGTCCAGCTGACCCTGAGAATCACCCACCCCTTCCCCGAGGAACTCCATATTCGACTTCGTGGCCCCGAAGGTCATGACGTCTTGGTCTGGGACGAGACCGTGCCCTCCCTCTCGGAGAATGGCCTGATCGGGACCTTCCCCATCGATCTCAAACCGGTCGAAAGCCTCAACGCCTTCGTTGGGACCGAGCGCCACGGCACGTGGGAGCTGGCTGTGGAGGATCGCCTGTCCGAACCTCACACCGCCCAGATCGAGAGTTGGAGCCTGTTGATCAAAGACCTCACGCCACCGTCTGAGGTCAGATCACCACAGATGACCTATCTACCGGTTGCCGCACGCGGTCCCGGAGCGGCGGGTACGTGGTGGACGACGGACCTTCAGATCTTGAACCCGTCCGCCTTCACCCCGATCCAGGGACACCTCTTTATGGTGCAGGAGGGCACGAACGGAATCGAAGAACACCTCAGCCGGCCCCTGTTCATCGCGGCAGGCGCCCAGGTCAGCCTGGACGACGTCGTCGGCGAAACGTTCGGACTGAACTCCGGCGCCGGCCAGGTTCTGATTGATGCCTCAACCATGCCCCTGATCGCGGGAGGAACCATCGCAACGCAGGCGGCGTCCGGAGGGACCTTCGGTCAGTTCGAGCACGGGGTCACGGCCTCGAGCAGCCCCCGTCTGGTTCTCCCTCACATCTCCGGCGCCCCTGACTTCAGAACCAATGTCGGCCTGTCCGAGAACGCCGGCGCCACAGGGGAAGCGACTCTCAAGCTCTTCGATACAGCAACGGGAACTCTCATCGGCCAACCGGTCGAACTCGAAGTTCAGCCGTTTTCGATCCAAAGGGTTGACTGCATCCTCCAGGCGGCGGGCGCCCCTCAAACGAATGTGGACGCCTTCGCGGTGGTAGAAACCGACTCCACAGTGTCCGCTTGGGCCTCTGTCGTCGATCAGTCGACGGGGGATGCGGTGCTCGTCACGGGGGCCGAACCTACCGGTGAGGGCCCCGTCATGATTCCGGTCATTGCCCGGACCCCGGGCGCTGCCGGGACCAGCTGGTACTCGGATGTCCGAATCGTCGCCTTTGGCGACAGTGCGGCAGACCTCAGGCTGGAATTTCGGCCCCTCGGCGCGCCTGATGAACTCCCCGTCACCGTCAACCTGACTCTCGAGCCCGGTTCCGGGAAGGTACTCAACGACATTGTCGGTCTGGTTTTCGGAATGAACAACGTTGCAGGAACGCTCCGCATCATCCCCATTTCCGGGGACCCGCTCCTTGCTGTCGCTTCGAGAACCTACAACCAGAGCCTCCAGGGAACCTACGGCCAGTTCATCCCGGCCGTCACACAGGGAAGCAGGGGAACGGCCACCGTCATCGGCATCGACGGGTCGGCCGGTCAGCGCTCCAACCTGCTGATATCCGAAGTCCAGGGTGAGCCTGTTGAAATCGAAGCCACCCTTCGAGACCGGCACGGCAGCCTACTGGGCTCACCGTTATTCCTGACTGTCGAAGCGTTCGCCCTGGCTCAGGTCAACGACGTTTTTGCGGCCTTTGCAGTCTCGCCTCAATCCAACTGTCGGATCGACATCCGCCGCACGGCCGGTCTGGGTTCATTCTTCGCGCTTGCATCAGTGGTCGACCGCCACACCGGAGATGCCGTCGCCATCTCGATGACGGAGATCGAGTAGGGACCAGGGTTTAGGGGTTAGCCCGCGTTATACAAATGGCTGCGGTTGGAGGGTTTGCCGGTAATCGCACACCTTGGGGCTTCCCCGAGCCCGAGCCCGTTACCGTTACCGTTACCGGCTGGCTTCGGGTTCAAGGCGCTGCGCTCAGTCCTGGTCCCGGCTCCGCAGGGTTCGACCCTTTGACCCCTGTTGTGACGGTAATCATAGACTTATTCTCTTCATGCCTTACACTTAGCGTGGTGAGAGGTCTGATTTTTCGCTCCGCGACCCGTTGGTGGTCTCTTGTGCCGGCACTGCTCCTGGCCGTGCCGGGATGGGCGACATCCCCGTCGATCATCGTTTTAACCGGAACGACCGTTCACTGCGACAGCTCCTCAAGCGGCGGATACCCGACGACAATCCAGTGGGTCGTGACCCCTCCTGGCGGTGCGCCACCGACAAAGCCCACCTCGACCGAGCCCGCATTTGACCTCAACATCCACATTCCGGGCACGTGGACGATCGACCTCACCCTGGAGTACGCCCACCAGGTCGACGGTTCAACGTGGTCAACCCAGGACCAGGGTACGATCGAAGCCAAGAGCGTCGTGGCCGACCTTGACCCAGGCCCGCCTGTCGTCACAACGACCGACACGATCATTCTGGACGGGTCGGGTTCGCAAATTTCCGACCTGGCGGTGGCATCAGCGGTATTCACGGTTGATCAGGTCCCGATCGACGGTTGTGACTTTCCGGGCCCGATCACCGACCCTGCCACCCTGATCTGCACATTCCCGGCCTCCGACCTCGGAGTGGGCACCTTCATCGTTGCGCTGGAACTGACCGATTCGGCCGGGGAATTCACCGACACCGCCGAAGCGACCCTCGAAGTCATCGAAGAACCACCCTTTACCGTTGATTACAATTGGACCCCCAGCGGCTCTGATCTCCTGACTCTCCTTTTGGAACTGGAACTCTCCGACGGCTGGACGTTCAGCGACCTCGAGAACGCCGTCTGGGAATTCGACGACGGCAGCCCTCCGGAAGAGGTCACGTGCACGCACCTCAACTCCTACTGTCAAATCTGGAGCCACGAATATTCTTCAGACGGTTTTTACGACGTGACCGTGACCGTTTCAACTGATGGCGGCCACTGGGACTCCGTGACCCACCAAGTGACGGCCGGGAACCCGCCGCCGGCGCCGACAGCCGACTTCTCGGTCTCGCCGGCCGCGGCGACGGTCAACAGCCCGGTCAATTTCACCTTCACCGGGAGTTGCACCGACGTCTGCACCTACCTCTGGG
>JBDLIO010000246.1:0-4983 GCA_039714865.1 Acidobacteriota bacterium
GCTCAAAGAGGACCAGGAGTCTTTACCGGGCACGGTCAAACTGCTCTTTCAACCGGCGGAAGAAACTGTCGGTGGCGCCAAGCTCTTGATCGAGGCAGCGGCTTTGCAGAATCCGCCGGTCGACGCGATCTTCGGCCTGCACGTCGATCCGGGGCTGGAGGTCGGCAAGGTGGGGCTGCACTTCGGGCAAAGAAACGCCTCGTCCGACGACCTCAAAATCATCGTTCAGGGAAAGTCGGCACACGGCGCCTACCCCTGGGAGGGTGTTGATGCCATCGTGGCGGCGGCCCAGGTGATCAACGCGCTTCAGACGATCGTCAGCCGGCAAGTCGATGCCCGCGAAGCGGCCGTCATCACCATCGGCGTGATCCAGGGCGGAACCCAGGGCAATATCGTGGCTGATCGGGTGGAACTGGTGGGTACCGTTCGATGTTTGACTCCCGAAACCCGCCGGTTGGTCCTCGAGCAGATTCAGGAAAGGGCCGAAGGTGCTGCGCGGGGCATGGGCGCACGGGCGGAGGTCGTCATCGAGCCCAGTTACGACCCGATCAACAACGATGACGAATTGCTGGAACTCGTGCGATCCAACTCCCGGGATTTACTCGGCGAGAAGAACATCGTCGTCTTTCCAAGGCCCAACATGGGGGTTGAGGATTTCGGCTTCTATCTCAGTGAGACCCGGGGCGCCTATTACTCTCTGGGCGTTCGAAACGAGGCTCGGGGCATCGTGCATCAGGTTCACCATGGGCTCTTCGACGTCGACGAAGAGGCGATGGTCTACGGAGTCGCCTTGCAGGTGATGAATGCGATGAAGGTGTTAACCCGATCTTCTCACCACGAATCTGCTACGAGGCCCAATACACAATGATCTTCGCCGCTTTCTCGCCTCGTTCGCTCACCGTACCTCAAGTACGCCTTCGCTCACTCATCTTTCGAGAACGCCGAATCTCACCGCGTTTTGGGCCTCTCGTGACGACCCGTGGTAAGAAGGCCGGGTTGGTCCAATGCTGAACAAGGTCTGGGGTGGGTTTTTCTTCGTAGCTTTCGCGATCGCGATGGTGAAAACCCTGTTCTTCGCCGATTTCGGCGTCTGGGCCTTGATGGTGACGGCGGCGTTCGAGATGTCCAAGGTTGGTTTCGAGATTGCCCTGGGTTTGACCGGCATCATGTGTCTGTGGCTGGGCATCATGCGCCTGGGTGAGAAGGGCGGTGCGGTCGACCTGATGGCCAGGGCCTTCGGGCCCCTGTTGCGGCGGCTCTTCCCGGGGATCCCTGAGGGCCATCCGGCCATGGGGTCCATCGTCATGAACATGGCAGCGAACATGTTGGGCCTGGACAACGCGGCGACTCCGCTGGGGCTCAAGGCGATGAAGGAGTTGCAGGAGATCAATCCCGATCCGGAACAGGCCAGCGATGACCAGATCCTCTTCCTGGTGGCCAATACGTCGGCGGTGACCGTCATCCCGGCGACTATCTTCGTCTACCGGGCGCAGATGGGAGCCGCAGATCCGACCGATGTTTTCATCCCCATGCTGATCGCCACTTTCTGCTCGACGATGGTCGGGCTGATCGTCACTGCCGCGGTTCAGCGACTGCGGCTCTGGAACCCGGTCATCCTCGCCTACCTCGGTGGACTGACTGCTCTGGTCGTCGGCATGATCGTATATTTCTCGAGGCTCGACCGTGAAGCGATGCAGCTCCAGAGTTCGGTGCTCTCGAACTTTGTGATCTTTACGGTGATCGTCAGTTTTGTCTTTCTGGCGGCCCGCCGGCGCCTGCCGCTGTACGACACCTTCGTCGAGGGCGCCAAAGAGGGCTTTCACGTCGCGGTCGGTATCATCCCGTACCTTGTGGCGATGCTGGTGGCGATCGGAATCTTCAGGGCCAGCGGTGCGATGGATCTCCTGCTTGACGGAGTGCGTTGGGGCGTTGGCTTGACCGGTATCGATACGCGATGGGTCGACGGTCTGCCGACGGCCTTGATGCGCCCTCTGTCGGGCAGTGGTGCGCGCGGCCTGATGCTCGAAACCATGGAGGCCCACGGCGCCGACTCGTTTGTCGGGCGTTTGGTGAGCGTGCTCCAGGGCAGCACGGAAACGACGTTTTACATCCTTGCGGTGTATTTCGGCTCCGTAGGAATCCGTCGGACGCGGCACGCCCTGGCATGCGGTCTCGCGGCGGACGTTGCAGGAGCCGTGGCGGCGATCCTCGTCTGTTACCTGTTTTTCGCGTGATCGGAAATGCAGCGTATTTCCAAAAGTTTTTTGAGGGGATCGACTGACGAGGTTCAATGAGAGAAACAGACTCTCCAGGTCTGAAAATACTGGTTGAGAATCGAGCGCCTCTCAGTAATACAAGGTGCTTTTGCCGAGATTCGAGAAAGTGTACAAAAGGCTAGCAAAGCGCGAGCACCGGGTGTAGATTAATGTGCATTCCCGGTGCGCGGCGATGGCCCCGAAATGGGCTGGACACGCATGTTTTCTTAGGCTAATCTCCCAGGCAGCATAATGAGTGACAGAACCAAAGTTCTATCGTCAAAACCCCAGGGTCTCCCGGAATCTCGCGACGAGGCTTCCCGTGGAACCAAGAGCTGGGGCACCCTCTCGACCGAGGGATCGAGCCCGATCAGCGAGAGGCTTGACACGCTTTCGAGCGAGGCGGTGGTCGAGATGCTCGTCGAGGAAGACCGGCGCGGTCTGGACGCCGTTCGCCACTGCAGCAGTGCCATCGCTCAGGCATCGGTCTGGGTTGCCGAAACCCTCGATGGAGGCGGTGCGGTAGTGTTTGCCGGCGCCGGAACCAGCGGCCGCCTGGGGATTCTGGAAGCTGCCGAATGCCCCCCGACTTTCGGAACCGATCCCGAGCAGATTCGAGCGGTCATCGCCGGAGGTCGTGAAGCGACCTTCGAAGCCCGCGAGGGCGCTGAAGATGTTTTTGAGGACGGTGGGGAGGCAGTGAAGGATCTCAAGGCCGGAGACCTGTTGATCGGGCTCTCGGCGAGTTCGGCCACGCCTTTTGTTCTCGGCGCCCTTGCCTCTGCCGGGGGTGCCGGCGCCCGTACGGTTCTGCTGACCTGCGCCCCGCCCGGAGCCCTCTCCGACGTCGCCGATCTCGTCCTGGCGCTTGATACCGGACCCGAGATTTTGACGGGATCAACCAGGCTCAAGGCCGGTTCGGCGACCAAAGCCGCACTGAACGCGATCACGACGGCGGCCATGGTGCGCCTCGGCAAGGTCTACAAGAACCTGATGGTCGACCTTCGTCCCGGTTCCGACAAGCTGGTGGACCGTGCAGCCCGAATTGTGCAGGCGGCCTGTGATATTTCCCGGGTCCGGGCGGATGAGCTGATCCAGGCAGCGGACGGTGAGGTCAAGACGGCCATCGTCATGGCGCGGTGCGGGGTCGAGACGGAGCCCGCTCGCGAGCGCCTGCGTCAAGCCGGAGGCCATGTTCGCAAGGCCCTGGTAGGTGCCGTCGAGACAGAGGAAGGCGGTCTGCTTTAGATGAGAGTGGAGGCAAGCTACGCATTTGAGTTTGTTTTCGGTTTGGATATTCCAGATCGAGTTATTTTTTGAATCGAGGAAAAGGAGGACTTATGAGAAGACTGAGTGTAATTATCGTAGGGATCTTCCTGCTGGCTTCGTTGGCAGGCGCCCAACAGACCCAGACAGGATCGGTTTCTGGAACCGTCACTTCGGACGGTCAGCCCCTTCCCGGTGTGACCGTGCAGGCGACAGCCGACGTCTTGCCCAGGGAGAGGGTTGCCATGACGGACGGTAACGGCGAATACCGGTTCGCAGCGCTGCCGCCCGGCAGCTACGAACTGACTTTCACCATGCCCGGGTTGGGCACCGAGAAGCGGGCCGTGCCGGTTCACCTGCAACAGAACGCCTTCGTCAACATTACGATGGAAGCTACCGAGTTTGAGGGAGAGATCGAGGTGACTGCGGCTGCGACGACGATCGACACCCAGTCGGCGGAGATCAAATCTTCGATCTCCGAAGACGTCATCCAGGCGTTGCCGGTCGGCCAGGAGTACCGGGACCTGGTCAAGCTGATTCCGGGTGTCATGTACACCGAGAACGCGGTCCGCGGCCCCAGCGCCGGCGGCAGCGGCCAGGACAACGTCTACGAGTTTGACGGCGTCAGCGTCAACCTGCCGATGTTCGGAACGCTTTCGGCGGAGCCCTCGTCCCACGACATCGAAGAAGTCGCGGTCGTCAAGGGTGGCGCCAATGCCGTTGGATTCAACCGTTCGGGCGGTCTCCTGGTCAATACGTTGAGCAAGTCCGGAACCAACCAGTTCCGGGGTGAAGTCAGCTACCAGATTCAGGGCGCCGGCATGACCGGCGAACTCGATGAAGATATTGACGTGGAATACGACGAAGACAAGGACTGGATGGTTGCCAACATCGGCGGGCCGGTAGTTCCGGGGCTGTTGAATTTTTACGCGTCCTTTTATCGTCCCACGGTGGCCAAGGACAACCGGGCCAATCTCCGCGGTGACGTGCCGAACTTCGACAGCACGCGCGACGAGTTCTTCGGCAAACTGTCGTTCACGCCGACCGATTCCATGATGTTTCACGGCAGCTATCGTGACTCCGAAGAAGATCAGTCTGGATTGGGAGTCTCAGGCGAGGCGGACGCTGGTTCGACTTCTTACGGTAATGATGCCACCCTAGGCATTGCGGTCGTTGAGGGAACCTGGATCATCACCGACAACAGCCTGGCTTCGTTCAAGTATTCTTCCTTCTCAAACGATACGGGCTCCCGTCCGGATAACGTGTTCGGTTTTGACATTGCTATCGATGGCAGTGTGCCCCTCGACGTGAACAACCTTGACCAACAGGGCCTGTTTTCTGTGCCGACGCCGATTGACGGCGACGACGATTACAACGCCTTCATCGCCCCGCTGATCGACCAGTACGGTTACTTGGATAACGGCGTTGCGATGGGTGGGGGAACGGTCGGCGGCGCCTCTGG
>JBDLIO010000247.1:0-4974 GCA_039714865.1 Acidobacteriota bacterium
TCGAATACCAGGGGGCATGAGAAACGCTCGAAGACTCTTCCATCCTTGAGATTCAATACGCCGCGTTTTTCGACCTGAGCCGGAATCTCGACACAGTCTTTGAGACTGTTCGGGTCTTCCATTTGAGCCATCATCAGTTCATAGATCGGAGCGCTATTGCCGCCGGACATTGCGGCCGCAGGGATGTTCCACATTTCGTTGAAACGAGAATTGGCATGCATGATCCGATCATCGGAATTGACGGCGAGAATCCCGTCGGCCGTCGACTCCAGGATCGTGCGAAGGTACGCTTCTCCCTCTTGATGTTTCCGATGTTCGGTCCGCTTTCGCTCGGCGATATCATGGGAGATGCCTTGGATGCCGACGACATCACCGTCAGCGTCGAAGATCGGCTGGATGCCGACCGAAAACCAGGCCGACTCTGTCCCCTTTCGTTGGATCCGGCTGTCGAACTCGACGGACTCTCCCTGAAGGCAGATTTCCATAGCCTCTTGAGCCTGGGTGCGGTCGATCGGATCAAAGGCCGGCAGGAAATGCCGACCGATGACCTCGTTTTGTGTGAAGCCCGTGAGACGGGTGACCGCCTCGTTGACCTCGAGGACAGTGCCGTAAGGATCGAGAATGAAGATGGCGTCAGCGGCGCGCTCGACGAGTCCCCGATACCTTTTCTCGCTATTTTCAAGAGCGGCCTGTGTTTTTTGTCTTTCGACCAACTCCTCCTGCAGGTGGCGCCGAACCTCGAGAAGGGCCTGGTTCTTACGAGCAAAAGCCACGGCAATGATCACGATTGAAAGGAAAACCACCACGGTGCCGACGACCCACGGCCAGTGCATCTGCATGAATTCGACGAGGCTGATGTCGCGCCTGTGGGCATAGAACCCGATACCGAGTTCACGAGCGCAGTCATGGACTGGCTGGTAATTGAGAGGGACGGTCCATCCCTGACTGAGGGCAGCCACGGCGGCCGGGTCGTCGGTCGGCATCGCCAGAAGGGCGGCTGCGACGGATTCTGCGAGGGACGCCGGCGTATGGTGAAGGGCGGCAAACGGCCATTCGGGATAGAGGCGTGTCGAAAGGAGGAACGGGAAGGCCGGACTGTCTTCCGTAGTCGCCGGAATGATCTTGACATCGTCCAGGTTGATGAGACCTTCGAGACTCATGCGTTCGAGGGTGTCGGTTCGAACAGTCCCGGCGTCGATCTCTCCGGCCAGGACTGCATCGACGACGGCGTCGTGGGTTCCTGGAAAAACCAGGTCCGAGAAATCCCTTTCAGGATCAATGTCGTTGGCCTTCAATTCTCTCCATGCGGCATGCCAGCCTCCAAACGATGAGATCTTGACAGCCGCGAAGGTCTTTCTCCTCAGGTCCCCCAGGCGGTTGATGTCGCCACGGTCGGCACGGCAGAAGATCACGCCCCCGAAGGTCGTATAGGCATGCCCCGCCAGTTGATTCTTCAGCGTCACCAGTCTCCGCACACCGTATTGTGCCTCCAGTTGCACGTAAAAGGCGGAGTTGGCCAGGACGAAATCAATGTCTCCGGTTCTGGTGGCCGGTGTGATCTGCTCAAAATCAAGAGGGATGATCGTGAATGAATGTCCGGGAACCGTTTTGTCGAGGTAGGTAGCGGTCAGATTCCACTTCTCGAGGCAGCGCTCGGCGCCTCTCTTCGCCAGGATGCCGATGCGATGCTCGGTGCGGTGAATGGTCTCGGGGTTGCTGCCCAGGGCGGCCATCGGCAGCACCAGGAGGCCGAGGAAGAAAATCAGCCGTCTCATTCCCTGACCAGCGAGGCTAATTCGGCCCTCTCCATTCGGTTGACCATGGAGACGATTTCGGGATCGAACTGGACTCCATCGTAGCGGTTTAATTCCTCCATTGCGTGGTCGAGTCCCGGGGCTTCCCGGTACGGCCGGTTTGAGGTCATGGCGTCAAGAGCGTCGGCAACGGCGAAGATCCTCGCCCCCCACGGAATCGCTCGGCCGGAAAGACCCACGGGGTACCCCGAACCGTCAAAATTCTCATGGTGGTGGCGGACGATGATCGCAACCTCGGCCAGAAACGGGATCGGCTCGAGGATTCTGAAACCGATCTCGGGGTGTCTCCGCATCACCACCATCTCCTCGGTCGTCAATTTCTCCGGCTTGAGAAGGATCGAATCGGGTATTCCGATCTTCCCGATGTCGTGGAGCAAGGCCCCCCGGGAAAGGTCCTTCCGCTTCCCTGTTGGAAGTCCAAGGCGATCGGCGAAGGTCATCGACATGCGAGTCACCCGTCTGGAGTGTTGACCGGTATCGGCCTCGCGGGCATCAATTGAGGATGACAGAGCGGCCAGCGTCATGTCGTAGGCGGTGTTGAGATCCTTGAGGGCATGCTCGAGATCCTGGGTCGCGGAATGCACCCGGTGTTCGAGCCCTTGAGCGTACGCGCGGTTTTCCAGGATCAGCTGCCGTCGTTTTCGAGCTCGTGCCACGGCAGTCGCCAGGTGGTTGCCCCGAACGGGTTTGGTCAGGAAATCGCTGGCGCCGCCATTGAGGCAGCGGACGGCAAGATCGATGTCTCCGTGTCCGGTCAGCATGATGACGGAGGTGTCGGGATACATTTTTCGGAGTTCGGAGAGAAGGTCGGTTCCGTCCCTTTCGGGCATGCGGATATCGGAGATGACGACCTCGGGTTCGATCGTCAGGAGTGCTTCGAGGGCTGAATTGACGCTGTCGGCCGTGTGGCACTCAAAGCCCTCGAGACTGAGAATGCGAGCGAGGACTCCGCGGATCGCCGATTCATCGTCCACGATCAGGATCTGACAGGGTGGTGCGCCGGCAAAGTCGGAGTCAGCCATCGCTCAACCAGTTCACGCCCTCATTGAGGGAATCGGCCGGCAGCATAAGTTCTAACCCAATGCAGCCCAAATCCTCTCGGGGTCGAGAGTGAAGGCGGTATTTCCAAGTGGATCGAGGGCCAATAAATCACATCCGCCGAGAAGTGGCGGCGTTTCCTGATCTGCTTCTTGCTCCTGATCTTCCTCCTGGCTGCTGAGTTCCACCATTCCGTGAGTGTCGTCAACGGTCAGCCCGAAGAGACCCCCTGAGCATCTGAGAACCACGATCGCAACGGCGGATGTCGAGTTCGGGAGCGGCGGCGCCACCGGGATCGGACGACCTTGAAGTTGAAGTATGCCGAGAATGGTTTTCGGCAGTCCCGGCAGTCTGATCAGGACCTCGCTGTCAACAACATGCTCGACTGCTTCCAGTGGAACCGCCGCCGAAATACCATCGACGGTGACGGCCAGATAACGCCCTGGGGCATCTTGAATCTTGCCCCGGACCACTGGCCAGTCTTCTTCCCAGGGGTCCCTGACAAGCAGATGGAACGGAGCCACCTCGGGAACCATGCGGTCTTCGACCATATGAAAGGCACGGTATGGGAGCCCTGGATGACCAAGAACCCAATTCAACGGTACTCGGAAGGAGAATTCCGGATCCACCTCGACGAGACCGAGAAAACGATCCGCCAACAGCGCCATCGTCTCATCGTGAATCTGAAGAATGGCGATGCCGGCATCAAGAGCCGGGTCTTGGCCCGGGAAACCGAGACATTCGTCCAGTCGGATGAAGGGGATTTCTTCATCGCCCCAGCGGACTCGATCTCCGCTGTACTCGACATCGAACCACGGGACGAGGCGCTCCATCCCCTCGAAAGGCAACAAGAGATCCAAATCACCGACGCG
The DNA here is from genome assembly GCA_039714865.1 of Acidobacteriota bacterium. GTDB lineage: Bacteria > Acidobacteriota > Thermoanaerobaculia > Thermoanaerobaculales > Sulfomarinibacteraceae > DAOWGJ01. The sequence continues at coordinate 3,725 of JBDLIO010000247.1, forward strand.
GCAGGCGAGCATACGTTCCATTACGAGGCCTCCAGGGAATTGAGGTGATCCACGAGACCGGTCAGTGCAGGCGGCATGCTCTCAAGGGGCAATACCTCATCCACCGCGTCCATGCGAGCGGCGGCGGCGGGCATGCCGAAGACAACCGAAGATTCTTCGTCCTGGGCGAGAACTATGCCGCCATTTTCGCGAATTGTCATTGCACCCCGAGCCCCGTCTTCACCCATCCCGGTCAGCACCACCCCGATGGTGCGTCGACCGGTCGTGCGGGCGATGGAGCGAAAGAGCAGGTCGGCCGACGGTCGGGCGCCGTTGACCGGCGGCCCTTCACGAATCCGTGTTTCTCGCCCGTGAAGCTCAAGATGAAAACCTCCGGGTGCGACGAGAACAGACCCTGGGTTTGTCACCATTCGGTCTTCGGCTTCGCAGACGGTGAAGCGTGTCACCTCATTGAGGCGGGCGGCAAACTCCCGGGTGAATCGCGGTGGCATATGCTGACATATGACGATGGCGGCATTGAGATTGGGGTCTAGCCCCTGAAGAAGGGCCCGGACGGCCACGGGGCCACCGGTTGACGCTGCCACGGCGATGATTGGAAGACTTGATGTCTCCAAAGGCAAAGGTGGGGCCGAAGGCGTCTCCGGCAGAGGCCGCTCTGGTTTTTCCACAAAGGGGATACTGTCCATGCGCGAGGCGTTGCGAACCACTCGGATCCTCGAAGCGGTGCGTACGAACCGCACAAGATCCGTGCGAACCCGGTCGAGATCCAAGGTGACGGGGCCGCTCGGTTTCTCGACAACCTCAATGACCCCAAACTCGAGCGCCTCCATGGCCGCAAGGGAGTCTCGTGGTGCGTAGGAACTGACGATGACGATCGGGGCGGGGCAGTGGCCCATGATCCATCGGCTCGCTTCAAGTCCATCGAGCCGCGGCATGTTGATATCCATTGTGATCACGTCGGGTTCGAGAGCCTTGCGGGCCTGGATGGCTTCAAGCCCGTCGGCGGCGGTACCGACGACCTGCATGTCTCCATCGGCTTCAAGGATGGCGGTGATTTCCTTCTGCATGAACGACGAATCATCCACGACCAAGACTCGAATCTTGGCCCGCGACGAATCAAGTGCCTGCATCAACTGCGATCTCCCGTCATGACGGGACTCTGGGTTTGGGCAGCCATTTTACGAGATCTTCACGACTCAATGGTTTTGTCAGATATCCGGTAGCGCCGACGCTTGCAGCGTGCTTCCGGT
>JBDLIO010000248.1:0-4963 GCA_039714865.1 Acidobacteriota bacterium
ATCAGCTGCTTCTGGATTACCGCGGTGAGGGTTCCCTTGAGCACTTTTCAATCGATGCGTGGGGCTGGGGTGATGCCGAACCGGCGGAGAGTTTCCGACTCGGCCTGGAATTCACCCCTGGGCTGCAGGTAGAGCTTGAGTATCGAAACAACCAGAACTTCTTCGCCCTCATCGGTTCCGATCTCGCGGGCCGTCGAGACCAGTGGGACTTGAGCCGGTGGAGAGGCAGTGTCGTGTGGACCGGATGGGAAGAATGGACCATCGGCCTCGAGTTGAGGCGGGTCGACCGCGACGGCAGGATCTTCCGCCCCCATTACGGACTGAACGAACTCTATCCTCTCGGCGTCGATCTCGACGAGACGATGAGTGAAGTCGGCATCCGGGTCGAAAACAGAAGCCTGCCGGTCCGGTTGGCCTTCGAACAGACCTGGGCACAGTACGAACGAACAAACCGGCCTTTTGTTGCCGGCGACCGGGCACTGTCGAATCCCGATGATCCCGATCTTCTCACCAGTGTCGGCAGCACCGCCGAGGACGAACACGACATACCGACCAGTTCCTTGACCGCATCCTGGGGAACCGACCGCTGGGAGGGCGTGGCCACGGTGTTGTATTCGAACGCCGACCTGAAATCGGGTGACGACTCCGACGGAAGCGCAACGCTGTGGGAGACCTACGACATCGGCGGAGGCGCCATCGGCACGGCCTCTTGGGTCGACGAAATCGTCGGCTCCACCCAGCTGGACAGCATGGTCGGCGCCCTTCGGCTCGGGTTCCGCCTGGCGTCTTCGTGGACTCTCCGGCTGGGAGGCTCCTACCGAGACGCTTCGGCTGACTCCTCCCTGCTCGGGCGGCGACTGCTTCACACCGTCAACCCGGCGGGCCAGGTTTTCGAGATCGAAGCCCCCGTTGACGAGAGTGGTTATTACGATTTCACCGATTCAGACATTCGCCTGACCCTGGACTGGAATCGCGGCGCCTGGAGCCTATGGGGCGGAGCCTTCATGGCTGAACGCGACGTCGCGTGGCAATTGACGACCGATGGCTCCCAGGTAGCTGTCAAACGCGACAGCGACGGGTTCCTCGGGGGCGTTGCGTGGTCCTCGACGAGCGGCGTTGATGCTTCCCTCGAATATGAATCCGGATCGTTCGAGCGCTTTGTCTTCCGGACAGACCCTGAAAATGTCGACCGCCTGACGGCGCGACTCCGGGCGAGGCTCGGCGGCGGATGGAATCTGAACTTCCACGGCCGATATGAACAGGGCGACAACCCTGCCGAGGTCGCTGCACTGGACCGGGATTCCGCGGCCCACGGCCTCGGACTGGTCTGGACCTCTCCCGAGGGCCGCCGGTCCTTCGGGCTCAACCTGGATCAGGTGTCGCTCGAAAGCCACACTGATCTGGTTCTTCCGGACGGTGAATCGGGACTCTCGATCTACGATCTCGATTTATTGACGGCAACACTCTTTGCACATTCCGAACTCGGCCGAATCCACCTCCAAGGCTCAGCCACCTACACGTCGGACAGTGGCGACACCTGGCCGGTAGACGCCTGGAACGCGGTCGGCCGGATCGGGTACGACCTCACAGACGCAACCCGGATAGGCGCCTTCATCCAGTACTGGGACTACGACCAAGAACTTGCCGTTGCCGACGATTTCACAGCCACTCGCTATGGCCTCTCTCTCAGATGGAGTTTCAATCGATGATTCGTTGTTTGTTCCCCGCTCTGCTGCTGATGATGGCGGTCGGTCCCCTTTTCGCCGCCGAGGGCGCGACGGCTGAGGACTGTGCGATGTGCCACGACGAGGTAACCGCCGCTTTTGCCTCGAGCCCTCACGGCATGGCCATGGCCACTCGATCCGATCAGATTTTTTCCGGCGCCTGCGCAACCTGCCACGAGGCCGGCAACGTCCACATGGACGACCCCTCGACCGACAACGTCATTCGGAAACCTGCAGATGACGCTTGCCTCTCGTGCCACACAGATCAGAGGGCGGCCATCGACAATTCAACCCCGGCTCATGTTCGACTCAACGTGGGCTGCGCCGATTGCCACAACGCCGGTCACAATTCCCCGGAAACACTCATGGCTACCAGAGACCGATGCGTCAAATGCCACCAAGGCGTCGATGCCTCCTTCAATCTTCCCTACGCTCATCGGAATGGGACTCGCGCCTTCGACTGCGCCTCCTGCCACTCAATCCACGGAAAAGACAGGATCGCTCGATCGATCCTCGCTTCCAACGGCGGGCCATGCGTCGACTGCCACACCGAAAAACGGCTCCCGATGGTCTTCCCCCACCCTCCAGCCGACCGCAGAGGATGCGTCAGTTGCCATATGCCTCATGGCAGCACCAATCCACGGCAACTCCAGCGTCCCAGCGTGATGATGTTGTGCCTCGAATGCCACGCCGACGTTCCGTCCTATCACGATCTGTCGCAATCGAAATACCGCAGTTGTCAAACCTGTCACACCGCAATTCACGGGTCCAACCACGACCCGAGGCTACTCGAGGAATAGAAGGATAAAAGGAGGATCTATGCGCCGCTTCACTCTTTTCGTTTTTGTCGGGATACTCGCCTTCGCGGCCGCGGTCTTTGCGATCGACGGCCTTCGGGACGATCCCATGGAAGAACAGGTCAGAACCGATGGACGGCAGGAGATGATTTCCATCCTGCTGGGCATGTATCCGGAAAAGACCCTGGATGATGGGGTCTACGTCGGTTCCGAATTCTGCATCGCCTGCCACACGGGCACGGCAGATTTCCGGGATACGCTGCACCGCATGAAGACCCGTGCGGTCACCGAAGAAACCCTGGTCAACGACTACAACCAGAACGGCGTCAACGACTTTGTCGAAGGCCTGGATTTTAATACGATCGACTCGGCCTTCGACGCCTACAAGCCAAATGCTCCGATCCTGGGCACGGACGGCGCGAACTATACGATGACCATCGGGGAAAGCACCGGCAACCTGGTAGCTGTCCAGGGTGGCGCCGGATGGAAACAGCGCTATGTCCTTCGCATGCCGGTCACCGGCACCCCGAACGGCATCACGGCCGGCAACTACATTTCGCCTGTTCAGTACAATCTCGCAACCAACGGCTATACGGCCTATCACGGTAGTGACTGGTATGACGCCGACAACCTGCCCAAGTTCAACCCCAGCACGCCAGCCTCCGAATTTGCGGCCAATAACACCAGATCCTACTCCGGGGGCTGCATCGGCTGTCACTCCACCGGCATGAAATCAGTGGTCCAGGACGCCAACGGCGAGTGGCAGGCTGATCTCTATCCGGCTGCACTCACCCTGCCCGATGATCCCACCTACTGGGATTTCGACCACGACGGCAACAAGGATCTGACCAACGTCGGTTGCGAAAGCTGCCACGGACCCGGTTCGGACCATATTCTGAACGGCCCCAGCACCGGCAATATCGTCAATCCCGCTGACCTGGATACCCTCGAGGCGAACTGGGTCTGCGCTCAGTGCCATATTCGGCCCAAGTCCGTACCGGACAGTCTGCACGGCTATCCCTACGACGAGGCAGAAGACCGCCATTGGATTCCCGGCAGCGGCGAAGACTTCATGGCCTTCTGGACTGACAGCTCCGGTCGCTGGCCTGACGGCAAGCATGCCAAACAACACCACCAGCAGTGGGATGATCTCTACGAGAGCAGCAAACCGACCTTCCAATACCACGAAGTTCGCTGTTCCGAGTGCCACAACCCGCACCGCAACACCTCCAACAAACACCAGATCGTCGATTCGATCGATGATAACGGTCTGGTCATCGCCACCTCGAATGACAACAACACTCTGTGCCTCGCCTGCCACGCCACCCACGGTGATTTCGAAGAGATCACTGCGGAGATGGTGGCCGATTACGAGGCCAACGAGACTGCCATCGGGGAGATTGTCAGCGAGCACTCTCATCACCCCTACGCGCCCGAGCGTTCGATGGGGCTTTCCCGCTGCTCGAAGTGTCACATGCCGAAGGTGGCAAAATCATCGACAAATTATGATATTCACTCGCACACCTTCGAGCCGATCCCGCCCGAGAAAACCCTGATGTATCAAGATCAGGGCGGCATGCCGAACAACTGTGCCGTCAGCTGCCACGCCACCAAGGTCAATTCCTGGGGCTATGGAATCGCCGCAGACATCAGCGTGTGGAACGATCAGTTTGCCGTCGATACCGCCACCAAACTGATGGAGTACTACGGCCCGGCCGGATCCTGGTGGGACACCGACGAACCCAAATCGCTTGGCGGCTTGATCATGGATGACTCTCTCGCTCCGGGCGTGTATCAGTTGCCCGAAGACTTTGACCCCGAAGGCGACTAGTCGGATTATTCACCTGACAAAATGGGGGCCTTCGGGTCCCCATTTTTTCTAATACCCTCGTCCCCGGTCGACCAGGTCCAACAACGGCTCTCCGGCGTGAAGACGGCGCCGGTTTTCTGCGATCCGTTCAGCGGCGCCTCGCGGGTTGGTCAGGGCGGCAACGTGGGGGGTCACGGTGATCGCCGGATGAACCCAGAAAGGGTGGTTTGCCGGAAGAGGCTCTTGGCGGAAGACGTCGAGCACGGCATGTCCCGGCCTCCCGTTCGCCAAGGCAGCGATCAAATCGTGTTCGACAAGGTGGCCGCCTCGCCCAACGTTGACCAGCAGCGATCTTTTTTTCATCAACGAAAAGAACTCGTGTCCAAGAATTCCTTCGGTATTGGGGGTCAGAGGCAGAAGGCAGACCACGACATCGGCCTGCGGCAACACCTCTTCCAATGCCTGGCGCCCCGCAACGCATTCGACGCCGGCGACGACCCGCCCGCTCCGGCTCCAGCCTATGACACGGTGCCCGACGCCGGTCAGGCCGTGGGCCACCGCCGAGCCCATCCGCCCCATGCCCAGCACGAGAACAGTGCTGACGAACTCGTAGGGCCGAGGCCGCCAACGGG
>JBDLIO010000249.1:0-4936 GCA_039714865.1 Acidobacteriota bacterium
CACACGCGGTGAGACCGCAGCCGTGACGACGGCAACCGGAATCCACGTCGAGCCCAGGAACAGGCCCATCACCACCAGCCCACCCCAGGCGCCGATGACCGAAAAACCGCCAAAACCCGCTAAAACGTCGATCACCCAGTGAGAGGCCACCATCCAGTGCACCATCCCGGCGAACCACCCCAGCAATGCCGCGTGCCACCACCTCATCGGCGTCCGCAAACTGCCCAGGTACAACGCCGGGAATACCAACACCAGGGGCCACCAGTTGAGGCCCGGCAGGGCCAGGGCCAGGACGACGCCGGCAAATGCGGCGAGACCGGCTGACCGCAGCATGCGGGTCCATACCACCTTCACGAGGCCTCTCCGTCCTCGGAAACCATTCCGTGCTCCCCGAGTCCGGGCGCCGCCCGGTCGGGTGTTCGGCCCAAAGACGGAATGAAGGGCCCCAGCGCCGGCAGGGTGCCGCCGTCCGCGGTCTTGACCTCTCCGGCCAGACCCGCTTCGTGAAGACGCCCATCCTCTCGAGCCTGGTCGAGGTCCAACACCGGGCTGACCGGCAGTCCGGCGGCCTTGAACTGCACCAGCCATTCGGCTCTCGTTCGAGCGGACAGGGCTTCTTCGATCCTATCGACCGCGGCCTGGCCTTCCTTCCCATCGTCCATCCCGGCCAGGGCCAGCTCTTCCAGATCCAAGAGCGACAAAAACCCGATCCAGAACTTGGGCTCGATGGCCGACACCGTCATTTCCAGCCCGTCCCCGCATCGATAGCGCCGGTAACAGGGCCATCGGCCGGACAGGAGCGTGCCGAGCACACCTCCCCCGGCCGCCCGGTCGGCCCAGGCCCATGCGAGCATCGGCACGGTCCCGCTGACCAGAGGCTGGTCGATCACTGCACCCTTTCCGGTCCGTTCCCTTCGGAAGAGGGCCGCGAAAATAGCCGAGGACGCCAGCAGGGATGCGCCGACGTCGGCCATCTGCAGCGCCGGGACCTCAGACGTGTTGATCAGATCCAGCGCGCCGGTAGCCGCAATGAAGTTCAGGTCGTGGCCGATTTTCTTTGAGCCGGTCGGCCCCCTCCCCCACGACGACATCGAACAGTAGATCAGCCGAGGGTTGATTTCACACAGAGCCTCTGCGCCGAGGCCCCACTTCTCCATCGTGCCCGGTCTGAAGGTCTCGACAAGCACGTCGGCGCCTTCGACCAGTGCCCGCAAGCGCCCTGCTCCCTCGGCGCTGCGAAGGTCCAGGGCCACACTCTCGGCCCCAGGGTAGAGTGCTGCAAATGCAGCGCCCATTCCACCGACCAGGGGCTGCACCTGGCGCATGGGATCCCCCCCGTTGGGATCCTCGATCTTGATCAACCGGGCGCCAAGGTCCAGCAACTGTCTGGCCAGAACCGCGCTGGGCAACATGCGCCCCAGGTCGAGAACAACCACCCCCTCCAGGGGCAGGTCATGTATTGTCTTCGTCATCCAGCAACCTCCACCGTGTCTCGCAAGAACCAACGGAAGCCTATGATAGCCACAAAGAGGCACAAAAAGGCACAAAGAAGGGAGGAATAGCGATTTCTCACGTGTACCTTCAGTACCTGGGGCCTCCTGCTACACTCGACAACGGTGTGACGAAACTCAAAATTGTCCGCATGACCACCGTAATCCGGCGACTGGCCCTTGCCGTCCTGGTCCTGGTGCCGGCCGGCTGCGGGAACGCTCCGCTGCCTCCGGATCCACCCTCTGCGATACCGACCGCGGAGTTGGTCCAAAAACACTTCCCACCGGAAACGATAATCCAGGACCTCCTCTGGGATTTTTCAGTCTCGACCGAACAGTCAGATGCCGGCAAAACAACCCGGACCCTCTTTGTTTCGAGCGAGCCGATCGAGGAATCATCCGCCGGCGGTATTTTCCTGCGTGCCTCCTTGACCACCCGCACCTTTGATCAACCTGCCCTCGCCTCCGAAGCGTTTGCCGAGCAGGCCGACGACGCCGATCCCGACACCGGGCTGACCTATGCCTGGGATCTCGTACTGCTCGACGAAACTCGCATTCACCACCTTCATGCCGACTGCCTCTTTTCGGAAGAGGCCTTCGACGCGATGTCCGCGAATCTCCTCGAGGTGGTCATCCCAACCTCCGGCTCAGTCATCCGCTGCCGCTGCGGCGGAGGATGTCGCCAAACCAACGCCGCCGACCAGTAACAACACCCCATGCAATTCGTTCGACGAATTGCCTTTCTGCTACCCTTCCTCACCATGAGCGCCTGCAACCCGGATCTCCAGCAGGCGTACCACAACCCTGTGGAGGCACCTCTATGCGCATTTTCACCACCCTTGTCATCTCAGCAATGGTCTTCATTCTGACAGTCCCTGCCTTTGCGGGAGACGACCCCTTCCTCTGGTTGGAGGAGATCGAGGGCGCCAAAGCCCTTGAGTGGGTTGGCGAGCAAAGCGCGGCGACCACCGAGGTTCTCGAGGCTCGTCCGGAATTCGAGCCCATTCGAAGACAAACCCTGGAGATCCTGGATTCGGCCGACCGCATCCCCTACGTCGGTATCCGCGGAAACGACCTCTACAACTTCTGGCAGGACGAAGAACACATTCGTGGCATCTGGAGACGGACCTCTCTCGAACAATACCGCCAGGCCGAACCAGAGTGGGAAACCGTGCTCGACATCGACGCCCTGGTGGAGAGCGAGAGGGAGAGCTGGGTATGGAAGGGCCCCACATGTCTCGCACCTGATTACCGACACTGCATGGTCGCCCTGTCGCGCGGTGGTGGCGACGCCGTCGTCTACCGCGAATTCGACACCAAGACCAAGGCCTTCGTCTCCGACGGCTTCACTCTTCCCGAGGCAAAATCAGAGGTCAACTGGCGCGACGCAGACCACCTGTGGGTCGGAACCGACTTTGGTGATGGATCCCTGACCGACTCCGGCTATCCGCGAATCGTCAAACTCTGGACCCGGGGCACACCCCTCGAAGAGGCAGTAACGGTGTTCGAAGGTAAGGCAGAAGACGTCTCGGTCGGCGCCTACAGCAAACACACGCCTGAGGGCCGGTACGACATCATCTACCGCACACCGGCCTTCTTCCGCGGTGAGCATTTCCTGAGACTGGGCGACCGGCTCCTCAAGCTGGACCTGCCCGACGATGTGCAGTTCCATGGTTTTTTCAAGGACAGGCTGCTCATCGCCCTTCGCTCAGACTGGACTGTCGGCGGCACAACCTATCCCCAGGACGCCTTGATGGCGATCGACCTGGACGCCTATCTCGGCGGGTGCCGTTCCTTCGACCTTTTGTTCGAACCCTCTGCCAAGGTTTCGCTGGCGGGCGTCGTGTGGACTCGTGATCGACTGTTGATGACGACACTGGATAACGTCCGAGGCCGTTTGTACGAGTTGCAACCGAAAGACGAAGGCTGGGACCGGAAACAGGTGCCTCTGCCGGGCCTCGGCCAGGCCTCCTTCACGGCGACATCAAAGCACAAGGACCTCTACTTCTTCGGCTACCAGGACTTTCTGACCCCTTCCAGCCTCTGGCTCATCGACGGCGATGCCACACCTGAGAAACTCAAATCGACACCGGCCTTCTTCGACACCGAGGGCATGGCAGTCACTCAATACGAAGCTACATCGGCGGACGGCACTCTGATCCCCTACTTCCTGGTGACCCCCAAGGGCTACACCCCGGACGGCAAGAATCCGACCCTCCTCTACGGCTACGGAGGGTTTGAAATCTCCGAGACGCCCTTTTATTCGGCGGTGTGGGGCACCGCCTGGCTCGAGCGAGGCGGGGTCGCGGTTCTGGCCAACATCCGCGGCGGCGGCGAGTTCGGCCCGGCCTGGCACCAGGCGGCGCTCAAGAGCAACCGCAACAAGAGTTTCGAGGACTTCATCGCCGTGGCTGAGGATCTTGGAAAACGCAAGATTACCTCGCCGGAGCACCTGGGCATCATGGGTGGCTCCAACGGCGGGCTCCTGGTCGGAGCGGTCATGACCCAAAGGCCCGACCTCTTCGACGCCGTTGTCTGCCAGGTTCCCCTGTTGGACATGCGGCGCTACAACAAGCTCCTGGCCGGCGCCAGTTGGATGGGCGAATACGGCAACCCCGACATCCCGGAGGAGTGGGCCTTCATCCAGAAGTGGTCGCCGTACCACAACGTCGCCAAGGGCGCCGATTATCCCGAGGCCCTGTTCATCACCTCGACCAGGGACGACCGCGTTCATCCCGGGCACGCACGAAAGATGGTCGCCCTTCTTCAGTCACTGGGTCATCCGGTGCTCTACTACGAGAACACCGAGGGCGGCCATGCAACCGCTGCCGACCACGGCCAGAAAGCCCGGATGACCGCCCTGGAGATGACCTATCTGTGGATGAAGACGGGGAAATAGGAACTCTCAGCTATTAGCGCTTCATGATGCTGTCGAGAATCATCATGAAGGCCGCCTGCTGCTCGGGCTCCACCTTTTCGATCACCGCGAGGCAGGCCGTACAGTCGAAGACTTCGTGCAGGCGTTCGGCGGGGTGGCTCGATGAAATGATGATGCGCTTGGGGTTCACACCGGCTTCGACCGCCTTTTCGAAGACTTCCATGCCGTCCATTACCGGCATCTCCCAATCCAGGAGCATCAAGTGGATGTCGGGACCGAGAATGCCGACCGCCTCGACGGGGTCGGTGTAGGTTTCCACCTCAGCCCGGTCCGGGTAACGGCTTTCGAGCATTCTTTGCCACAAGACGCACTGCAGCAAAGAATCATCTACGACGACAACCCGGCGCCCACGTTCCATGCGCCCGAATCGGTCGGCCTGCGCCGGCTTTACGTGATGTCGCCGCTCGGGGTGATCGGCGCCTTCGCCACCGGCATGGTGCACGGCGGCGTGTTCGGCATGGGCGCGGTGTTCGCCAAGGCGCTCGGCCGGTCGGGCGCCGAGATCTCG
>JBDLIO010000250.1:0-4910 GCA_039714865.1 Acidobacteriota bacterium
AACCGCAAGGGTCCCATCCGTACCTATGTCAATCTCGCGGTGACGATGTTGCTGGGCGGCCTCTGGCACGGGGCGGCCTGGACCTTCATCGCATGGGGAGCCTATCAAGGTTTCTGGCTGATCGTAGAGCGCTTGAGCGGCAAGAAGTCGCTCTACGGAAACGCGCCGCGGGCAGTTCAGATATTGATCACCTTTGTCATTGTCATCTTCGGTTGGGTGCTCTTCCGTGCCGAGACGTTGCCGGATGCACTGAGTTTCTCCGCTGCGTTGCTGGGAATCGGCACAGGCGTAACGCCGCTGGTGATCGAGCCCCTGCACCTCTTTGCCGGCCTGGCGGCCGTCATCGTCGTTTGGGGAGTGCCGACCACGCAGGAGGTCTTGGTTCGGGCCGCGCCCACGGTGTCGATTGCGTTGCAGTTGGCCTTCCTGCTCGCCCTGGGCCAGGTTCACTACGCTGATCATGTTCCATTCTTGTATTTTCAGTTCTGAGGTGTGATGCAGAAGCAGAATCCTGTTCAGGTGATGGATTCCGACGGACTGGTGGTTATTCCCGCCGCGGAAACCGCCCCGGTGACCCGGTTGGTCCGATCGGTGGTGATCGTCGTCTTCAGCATCCTGATCTTCGGGACGCCGATCGTTGACCTGATGGCCCCGGCGCCGGAAATCAAGCTCATGGGTGAAGAACGTAAAAGAGACGTTCGCCTGAGAAAAGCGGCGAGGCCCTGGGATGGATCGCTCTTCCGGTTGTGGGAGCACGACTTGCGAATGCGATCGGGCATCCGAAGGTGGGCTACCGATCAATACGGTTGGGTGCTGTATCGATGGCTTGGACATGTGCAGAGCGCCATCGTGGTTGGGGATGGGGGCTGGCTTTTCCTCAAGGCGAGGGTTCAGGTTCCGGACGGTCTGGAAACTGCGTACGTCGCACGGCGTGCGAGCGCCTCGATGGCCGCACTGTACCGCAGACTCGCGGCCCATGAACTGGAGTCGGTTTTTGTTCCGATTCCTCGGAAAGCCGCGCTGCTTTCCGATGATCTGCCCCCCAACCTTGAGGCGCGTCCCGAGGTCGACCGGTCGATCATCGACGACCTGGGGCGGAGAGGACTGCCCACCGTTGACCTGTGGCCGGCTTTTGCCGACGAGCTCGAGGAGCCCCCGTACCACTTGCTGGGATCGCACTGGACCGATGAGGCGCAGTTGGTTGCGGCGAATGCCGTCGGTGTCAGATCGGGGCGAGTTGTCTCGCCGAGTCAGCGAACGACAACCGTTTCCCAGACGGAATCGGGCCTGAGTGGCGCCGAAACAGACCTGTTGCAGTTTGGCGGTCTGGGGAATCGCCACACGCTCCCAGAGACCGCTGATCGAATGTCGTTGATCGTACGAGACAACCTCGGGCGGCTGAAGCGTGGTCCGGTTCGGGAACCTGGCGATCTTGTGGTGGTCGGGTCATCATTCTCGGCTGGTCGGAAGTTCTCGACCTTTGTCTCTCACCTTATTTCAGACCCGGTGTACAACGGGGCACAAGCCGGGAGATTCCCGGGCTCGACGTTGGCCGAGTTTCTCAGAAACCGTGCATGGAAGGGTCTGACCGAGGTGGTGGTCGTCGAAACCCCAAACCATCATCTGATTCAGGATCCGGTCGGTCGGCTGGTATCGCCGCCGTTTGCCGGTCCGCCACCGAAGCCTCTGCTGCGGCATTTTTCTCTCGAAAGCGACCTGCTTCCAGCTGATGCCTTGAACGGATTCACGGTTATGAAGCCGCAAAAGTTGGCAAAGATCGAGCCCGGCCGACTTGGCCACACCGGCGACGGAGTCGTCGGTGTGCGGGTCAGGGGTCGAGTCGACGAGATTGTTCGCCTGCGTCTTGTGCCGGTCGGTGGTGAGGAGGTTGTGATTCATTGGCGGCCCGGTGTAAGAGATGTGGTGTTGCCGTTGATTTCGGCGGATCCACTCGCCGGCTCGGTGTGGCTGGCAATCTCTCCAGGGGCCGGAAACCCCGCGAAAGCCGCTGTCACGATCAAGAGTATCGAAGTCGTTTCGGAGGTTGGGCCTCAGCCTCGTTTCAATCTTGTTGCCGGCAAAGTCGCCAAAACCGACGATGGCTGGGAAAGCTGGATCGACGTGCCTGAGGCTGTGCTGTCGCCGACGGCCCTGCTGAAGCTGGAACTCGGCGCCAAGGGAAAATTCGTACGAAATCTGGCGATTGAGGTGCAGCCGTCCGGTAACGACGAGCCGTTGCAAGCCGAGTGGACGGACCTCACGCGAGGTACGCTGGTCGTCGTGTCCCTCGCCCGTTTTGCGGGCCGGACCCTCGAGCGAATCCGGGTCTCCGGCACCGGGCCTCTGCCGAGAAAGCCGATTCACCGGGCGGTTCTTCGCGCTGGAAAGTAGGCTGTTCCCTTTCCGGCAGGCCCTCCAGGGGCACGCCGCAATTCTCGATCAGCGGAGATGCCTGAACTCCGTCGGAGAGCTGTATGATGCCTGCAAAAGGCATGGCCCTGAGGCAGAGCATGTGATAGATTTCACGTTGTCGGATCGAATCCGGCTTAATGCAATAAAATCCCGTTGATCTGCGACGGGTCAAGGAGTAGGCATGGCCAAGATCGAGGCATTTCGGGCGTTGCGCCCGCGAGTGGATGTGGCGGCTGAGGTGGCGAGTCCTCCGTATGACGTGATGAACTCTGCCGAAGCACGAGTCATGGCCGAAGGAAACCCGATTTCCTTCCTTCATGTCAACAAGCCGGAGATTGATCTGCCGGAAGATATCGACCCCTACGACGCCGCGGTCTACGCCAAGGGAGCGGAGAATCTCAAGCGCCTTGTCGATGACGGAGTCCTGATTCGCGAAGGGCGCCCGGCGCTCTATCTCTACCGGCAGATCATGGGGGAGCACAGCCAGATCGGTCTGGTTGCGGGCGCTTCGGTCGATGAGTATGAGAACGATTTGATCAAGAAGCACGAGTTCACACGGCCCAAAAAGGAAGACGACCGGACCCGGCACGTTGATGCGCTCGATGCCAACACCGGCCCGGTCTTTCTGACATACCGCGCACGCCCGGAGATCGATCGCCTGGTCGAACAGCTGACCAGTGGTGAAGCCGACTACGATTTCACCGCACCGGACGGCATCCGCCACACGCTGTGGGTCGTGTCGAACGACGGCGATGTCGGGGCGCTGGTCTCGGCCTTCATGGCGGTTCCGGAACTCTACGTTGCGGACGGACACCATCGGTCGGCGGCAGGTACCCGGATCCGGACCCTGCGCCGCGATGCCAACCCGAACCACACGGGTGACGAGTCCTACAACTACTTCTTGTCGGTGATCTTCCCCGACGACCAGATGCTGATCATGGATTACAACCGGGTCGTCAGGGATCTCAACGGGCTTGACGAGGCGCAGTTCCTGGCCGAAATCGGGCAGGCCTTTGACGTCGAATCGTGTGAAATGGGTCGACCGCAAAGGCAGAAGTGCTATTCGATGTATCTCGGAGGCCGGTGGTACCGACTGACGGCCAAGGAAGGCAGCTACCCTGCCGAGGATCCGGTGCGGCGTCTTGACGTCGCCATCCTGCAGGAGAACCTGTTGGCGCCCGTTCTCGCCATCGGTGATCCCCGAGCCGATGAGCGCATCGACTTTGTCGGTGGCATTCGGGGCATGGAGGAGCTGGTCCGCCTGGTGGACGGCGGTGACTTTGCAGTGGCCTTCGCTCTGCATCCGACCTCGATCGACGATCTTTTTGCGGTGGCCGACGCCGGCGAGGTGATGCCGCCGAAATCCACCTGGTTCGAGCCCAAATTGCGCTCGGGCCTGATTACAAGACCCTTGAGTGAATAGCGCGGTAACAACCGCTGGAGGAGGCACTATGAAGATTTTGATTTCCGATGCGTTCGATCCATCCCTGCCGGGCCGCCTTGAGGCCTTCGGTGAGGTCACCGAAGACAAGGATCGCCTGCCCGAAATGGACGTCGTTCTGATCCGGTCCAAGACCAAATGCACCCGCGAATACATTGACCAGGCGAAGTCCTTGCGCTTGATCGTTCGCGGCGGCGTCGGCCTGGACAACGTCGACGTCGATTATGCCCGATCCAAGGGCGTGCAGGTTTTCAACACCGCGTCGGCCTCGGCGGTTGCGGTCGCCGAGATTGCCTTCGCCATGATGATCGCCGTGCCGACGCGTCTGGTTGAGGGCCACGTCGGCATGATGGACAAACAGTGGCTGAAGAAACAACTCAAAAGAACGGAGCTGATGGGCAAGACCCTGGGCCTGATCGGGGCGGGCAATATCGGCACCGAGTTGGCACGCCGGGCGCAGGCCTTCGGCATGAAGGTCATCGCCTTCGATCCTGTCCTGAAACAGCACGAATGTGCCGAACTGGTGGATCGGGAAACGCTGTTCGCCCAGGCCGATTACATCTCTCTGCACGTGCCGCTGATCGACTCGACCCTCGGGATGATCAATACCGACACCATCGCTCAGATGAAGGACGGCGTCGTCATCGTCAACACGGCGCGCGGCAAGTGCGTTGTGGAAGAGGACATGGTCACAGCCTTGGAGAGCGGCAAGGTTCGGGCGTACGCGACCGATGTCTGGTACTCCGATCCGCCGTCGGACGATTGCCCGCTGTTCGGCGCCCCCAACGTCATCCTGACGCCCCATCTCGGCGCGTCGTCCAAGGAGAACATGCTTCGAATTGGCGATGTCGTGATCGATATTCTCACTGATTTTTCCGACCGCACTGCATGAGCTTGAGGAGGCGATGATGCTTGCGGTGATGGTCGGCGGCTCGATTGTGATACCGCATCTGCGCCGGGCGGTAGATATCTGGTTCAATTTCAAGGAGGGACATAAATGACCGATGATGAAAAGAAAGAGCTTTTTTCAACCCTCATCCACGAAGTAAGCCAGGCC
>JBDLIO010000251.1:0-4907 GCA_039714865.1 Acidobacteriota bacterium
TCGGCGCCGCAGACCTCAATCCCGGCGCCGTTGGCCGCCAGAGACGGCAGGATCAGGTCACTGCGCACTCCACGGTTTCTCAGCAACAGGGTCAGATTGGCCATCACCTGCATATCTCCGGGGGCCATATCGTGGGACCGGTCGGGACTCTGGATGATGACGACCTTGCGTGCAGCGGCCACCATGTCGGCAGCGGCCTCGATTCGCCGTGCCGCGACACCGGTGACCATTTCCATCTGTGAACTGTCATAAGGGTTGGCGTCTGCCAGGAAGGCTTCGCCTCCGTCCATCTGGGCGATAGAGTCCCTGGGAAAGAAATCCTGGTCAATCAGACGCTGAATCAATCCATTCCACATCAGGGCGGCCCGCCCGCGCATGGGATCGAGCGAAAGCGTTGCCACATCGTCCAACGAGTCCTTCGCCGATCCCGCCACGATCAGCTGAGCCCCGCCGTCCTTGACCGCGTCGATGATCTCCATGCTGAGGATCAGGTGCTCGTCCTGAGGATCGAGGTTGTTGCAGATGATCAGATCGGCATCGAGAATCGCCGAACGGTCGGCCGTTGACGCCGTGAATCCGAAGGAAGGATCCAGTACGCCGGCACAGACCCCGGTTTCCAGCAGGGCGATGGACCCGACGTTGTTGGTCCCCAGGCCCTCGCGGGCGATGCGCCCGGCCAGGTACATCTCCTCGTTCGTGACGTCGGGATAGAGGAAGACCGCGACACTTTCGGGACCGTACTGCTCAACGGCAGTCTTCAATCCCTTCGCCGCCAACTCATAGGCCTCCTGGTGATCCAGCGGGCTGTGGACCATGCCCTCTCGTTTTTGGGGCTCGACCAGCCGAGTGCTCTTGATGAAGAGTTCGGCGCAGAATCGCCCGTCATGGCAGAGGTAGTCACCCGGTTCCCCCGAGGGGTCGATGTAGTAGCCGCCCTCGGAGATCGAATTGACCGTGATCGGACAGGCGATCGAACACAAGGCGCAGTGGCTCTGTTTCGGCTCCGCGGTCAGGGCCGCACGGCTCTTGTAGGCGAACTTCGGAAGGATGGCCCCGGTCGGACAGGCGTCGATGCAGTTGCCGCACGCGATGCAGCTGGTGTCCACCAGGGGATCATTCATCGAAGGACGCATTTCAGTCTTGAATCCACGGTTGATCAGACCCAAGGCCGAGATCGGCAGCACCTTTTCACAGGTGCGGATACACCGGGCACAGAGGATGCACTTGTTGGGGTCGTAGACCAGGTACGGGTGCCTTTCATCAACCTTGTGTTTGCGGACCTTGCCCTTGTAGTGGCCGAGGTCGGCGCCGTACTCCTCGGAGTAGAGCCTCAAATCACACCAGTCAAAGGCCAGGCAACCGCAGGACAGACACCGGTCACACTCGTGGGTCATGTCCTCGAATTCGTAGCCGGTGGCGACCTCATTGAAATTCCCCGCGCGGTCGGCGACCGAAATGTGGTGCATGACACGCCTGGGGCTCTCGGGGATGTCCCCCAGTTCTTTCTGGCCGGGCCGTTCCCAGAATTCCTTGGTAACGATGAAAGGCTTGGCCGGAATCTCTTCGCCCAACAGATAGGCGTGGATCGCCTTGGCCGCCTTCTGGCCGTCACCAATCGCGTCGATCACAACCGTCGGGCCGTCATCGGCGGCGTCACCACCTGCAAAGAGGCCTTCGATGTTGGTCTTCATCGTCTCGGTGTCGATTTCGAAGGTGCTCCACCGGGAGACCTTGGGGGCGTGTTTGCTGTCCTTGAGCAACGTCGTCAAGAAGGGCATCTGCCCGATCGAGGGCATCGCCCAGTCGCAGGGCAGATCGAACTCGGAGCCCTCCTGGGGCACGGGACGACGGCGGCCCGAGGCATCGGGCTCACCCAGAACCATGCGGATACACTTGAGGGCCTTGAGACTGCCGTCTTCATGCTTGACGATCCCGACCGGCGCCACCAGTTCGAGCAGCTGCACGCCCTCGTCGAGCATGTCCTCGATCTCCTGCGGATCGGCCGGCATCTGGGCCCTGGTCCTACGGTAGATGACGATGACCTTCTCGGCGCCGACGCGCCATGCCTGGCGAGCAACGTCGACTGCCGTGTTGCCGCCACCGATGACGATGACCGTACCTTCGGTCGGTGTCGGGTTATCGGCCTTCTCCAGCAGGTAGTCGACACCGATAACCACGCCGGGCGTGTCTTTCTCGCCCTCGACCATCATGCCCTTGCCTTCCATCGCACCGGGGCCGAGGAAGACCGCGTCATGTTGTTCCATTAAATCGTCGAGGGTGATGTCGACCCCGACCTCGACGCCGCACTTGATCTCGGCCCCCGCCCGTCTGATGTAGTCAACTTCCTTGTCGATCTCATCCCAGGGCAAGCGATACTTGGGGATCCCGTAACGCAGCATGCCGCCCGCCTTGGGCAGACTCTCGTAGATCACCGGATCCCAGCCCTTCTTACCCAGGAACCACGCCGCGGTCAGACCGGCCGGTCCCCCACCGACGATCCCGACGCTCTTCCCACGAGAGGGTTCCCGTACGGGGTCGTCATCGTAGACTCCGGGACTGTCGGTAATGTAGCGCTTGACGTCATTGATGGCGACCGAGGTATCGACGTCGATCCGCCGGCAGACGACCTCACACTTGCGCACGCACACGCGGCCGCAGATCCCGGGCAACGGGTTGGTCTCCCGGATCAGATCCGCCGCTTTCTTGAAATCTCCCATGTTGGCCAACGCCAGATAACCCTGAACGTCGACGCCTGCGGGGCAGCCTTCCATGCACGGCGAGACGCAGTCCGCATAATGGTTGGACAGCAGCAATTCGAGCGCCGTTTTCCGGCTCTTTTCGATCCGCTCGTTGCGTGTCACAACCTTCATGCCCGGGAAAACCGGAGTGGCGCACGACGGCACCAGATTGGGCTTGCCCTCCAGTTCGACGACACAGAGGAAACACGAAGCATAAGGCTTGAGATTGGGCGAATGACACAAGGTCGGGATGGTATCGAGTTTGTGCTCCTCGACGACCTCCAGGACCGTCTGTCCCGGACGCGCCTCAATCTCTGAGCCGTTGATTTCAATAGTGATGGTCTTCATGATGCGGCCACCTTCTTGCCGACCGTGTAGATCGCGTCAAATGAGCATGATGTCATGCATTTCCCGCACTGCACGCAGGCCTCGATGTCGATGACATAGGTCTGTTTCAAAATTCCGGAGATGGCGTCGACCGGACAGTCCGTGGCACAGACGCCACAGCCTTCGCACTTTGCTTCCTCGATGACGAAGTCAACCAGACTCTGGCAACTCCCGGCAGGACAGCTCTTGTGTTTGATATGCGCCAGGAATTCATCCATGTAATAACGCATCGTCGACAAGACCGGGTTGGGCGCCGTCTGGCCGAGGCCGCACAGGCTGGCTTGCTTGATCTGCTCTCCGAGTTCCGCAAGCATCTCGGTGTCATCGACTTCGCCCTCGCCGCGCGTAATGCGCTCGAGGGTTTCCAGCATGCGAAGGGTGCCGATGCGGCAAAAGGTGCACTTGCCACAGCTCTCGTCCTGAGTGAAATCCAGGAAGAAACGAGACATGTCCACCATGCAGGTCCGGTCGTCCATGACGACCATGCCGCCCGACCCCATGATGGCGCCGGTCTTGGGGATGTTCTCGAAATCGACCGGCGTGTCCTTGAGGTCTGCGGGAATGCATCCGCCGGAGGGACCGCCCATCTGAACGGCCTTGAACTCGCGGCCTTCCTTGATGCCTCCGCCGATCCCGAACAAGATGTCCTCGATCGTGCGCCCCATCGAGACTTCGGCCAGTCCACCCTTTGCGATCTTGCCCGCCAGGGCGAAGACCTTGGTGCCCGGGCTCTTCTCGGTCCCATACCCCCGGTAGGCCCGCCCGCCATTGGAAATGATCCACGGCACGTTGGCGTAGGTCTCGACGTTATTGTTGTTGGTCGGTTTCCCGAACACGCCGCTTTCCGCCGGAAAGGGCGGCCGGATCCGCGGCATGCCCCGCTCACCCTCGATCGAGGCGAACAACGCGGTTTCTTCACCGCAGACAAAAGCGCCGGCGCCCTGTTTGATCTTGATCTCGAAATTGAAGCCGGACCCGAAGATATTCTGGCCCAGATAGCCCTTGGCTACCGCGTCTGCGATGGCCACTTCCAGACGATGAATCGCCAACGGGTACTCGGCCCGGCAGTAGATGTAGCCGAAGCCGGCGCCGATGGCCTTGCCGCAGATGATCATGCCCTCGAGCACGGCGTGGGGATCCCCTTCGAGGACCGAACGGTCCATGAAGGCCCCGGGATCGCCCTCGTCGGCGTTGCAGACGACGTACTTGACATCGCTTTCGTAGCCCGCACAGAAGGACCACTTGAGCCCGGTCGGGAAGCCGGCGCCGCCACGGCCGCGAAGCCCCGATTCTTTGAGTTCGGAGACGATGTCTTCAGGATTCATCTCCGCCAAGGCCTTGCGGGTCGCCTCGTAGCCACCGCGATCCTCGTACTCCTTGAGGCTCTCGGGATTGATCAAACCGCAGTTGCGCAGGACGATGCGTTCCTGACGCTCGAGAAACGGCTGCTCCGAACCACCGCAGGCCTTGCCGTCCTGTTCCTGGTAGACGATGTAGTCGGGAATCTCTTCGCCGCCGGCAACGTGGGTCTCATAGATCTCCTTGGCTCTCTTTTTGTCGACGTGGCCGTAGATCGTTCTGCGGTCACCCTCGCGAATCTCGACCAGAGGCTCCTTGAAACACATTCCGATGCACCCGGTAAAGGTCAATTCGTTGTCGGACCCGTCAACCAGGCCCTCAAGGGCCTTGTACGTATCCTTGGCGCCCGCCGACATTCCACACGTGCTCATCCCAACGAGAATCGTACTCATGGGTTCACTCCTTCGCCGGAGACGCCGATAC
>JBDLIO010000252.1:0-4907 GCA_039714865.1 Acidobacteriota bacterium
ATGTCGGCTACCGCCGTCGACGGGAAGCCCAGCCCCCACCGGAATACCAGAGGACAGTCCGCCTCGCCGTCGGCATCCGAGTCCTTGTCCCAGTTGCCGAATGTGCCGTTGATCGTCTGAACCACACCCCCGGTTATGACAATGTCGCCGCCTGCCGCGAAACCCTCGCTGTCGGTCAGGGTGAATTCGTAGGTTCCGTCAACCGAGGCCTTGGCCCCGAGCGGCGTTGAACTTTCCAGGGTCGTCGGATCGGTGCTCAGTTCGTCGACCTTGGAAGCGCCGACGACGGCCGATCCTGCGGTCACTGTGACCCGGAGAGTTCCTTCATCGAAATCCCCACTGGCCAGGACCTGATTGATCTTCTTCAAATACGGTTCATGGGCTTGCAGATCCAGCGTCCCCGTCGCCTTCGGAAGGCCACCGGGATCACGAAGGCTCAGGGTCATCGACGCACCGTCGGCGCCCGCCAGCGCGAAGAAGTTGGTACGGAACACCTGGTTGACATGACTCAGACCCACGATATCCGATGTCTGCCCGATTGTCGTCGCGGCCTCGACAGGCACACCCTCGAAACCCTGCCCGAAGGTCTGATCCCCGTCGGCCGAGAAAATCCTCGAGTTCACTACGACCTCGGCATCAGCCGTCACCCTGAAGGCGCCGGCCGCCTGGTTGAGGCCGAAATCCTCTTTGAGGACATCCGTCATCACCAGGGTCTCTCCAGGCTCCAGAGAGAAGGGCACCGAAATCGGATTGCTGTTGGCCTGACCGCGAACGAGCCAGAACACCGAACCGTCGACCGCCACCTCGCCGGGATTCATCACATAGAGATCCGTCACCCAGGAACCCGCCCGCGCGGCGGCAGGCACCAGAACGTCGGTCCCGGGATTGAGTGCTTCAACCGACAGAGCCGATCCGATCAGCATTACGAGGCAGAGAAAGAGTATCGAAAGACGCATTGGTTCCTCCATGGAAAACTCTGGATCGACGCCGAACGAAAAAAGGCCCCGAAGGTCGCCGGGTCGGTCGGCAAGAGACTACCCGAAAACTCGACCGACGTATACCTTGTCATTTTCGTTGAAGCTGAGACCCTTTGTCATATTGACCCCAATCAATCAGGCCACCTTGACAATATCGGCCTGAATCAGGATATTCTCTCTCCGCACAGAGCATCCCCGCCTCGGCCGATGCACCAAGGAGACACCATGACCGCGACTCACCCCAGAACCATCTCCTCCTCCCGCTTTCTCATCCGGACCACCGTACTGATGACCATCGCCCTCCTCTGCCTGACGAGCGTCGCTCCTGCCGCCAGTCCCCCGGACTTCAAACTCAAGAATCTCGACGGAGATTGGTTCACCCTGGGAGACCACCTGGGGAAAGAGGTAATCTACGTCACATTCTGGGCGACGTGGTGCGTGCCCTGCCGTCGTGAAATGCCCCATCTCCAGGAGATGGCCGACGATTTTGGTGACCAGGGCTTTCTGGTCGTCGGCGTCAACACCGATCCACCTGCGACCAAGAGCAAGATCAAGCCTTTTCTCAGGCGGATCAAGGTCAACTATCCAACCGTTCTCGACCCCAACAACAACGTGCTGGACAAGTACAACCCCACGCGGGAACTCCCCTATGCCGTATTGATCGACCGCGAAGGCAATATCCATGAGGTCTTCCCGGGGTATCGCGCCGGCGATGAGATCCGCCTGCGGAAGGCCGTGGAATCCCTCCTTGCACAGGATTCCGAGCCCGGAGAAACCACGGATGAATAGATTGTCGGCCCTCAGGTGGATGCTGACCCTGATGATGGTGTTGTCGGCATCGGTTGCCACCGCCCAGGACCAGGAGGAATCATCCACGCCGTCCTTCAGGCTCTTCGGCCAGACGACCTCCTACCTGGAACTCAATGAATCCGAAGACGGCGACTCCGACGAGGATTACACCAAATTCAAGCAGCTTGTGAGCTTTAATGTGGAGTGGTCCAAGTGGACGGTCGGCGCCCAGGTGGACTACCTCTACTACTCGGATCCCGAACTCGCCGATCGCCTGGACCTCGACCGGCTTCGAGACACCTTTGAACTCCGGCGTTATTACATCGACTACGCCTCGGATCATTTCAACGGGCGGCTCGGCACGTTTTTCTCCTCCCTCGGGCGGGGGCTGACTCTCTTTGTGCAAAAGAACGAGGCCCTGGGTTTCGACGAGCCGATCCACGGCGGCACCGCCACCCTGACTTTCGAACACCTCGACGTCACGGTACTTGGCGGAGAGGTCACCGAGCCGGTCCTCCAGAACCAGTACGACCGCGAGTTCAAGGACACCGTCTGGGGCGGACGGGTCCTGGCCCGCCTGCCCCATGATTTCTACGTTGGCGGATCATTCGTGCACTCTGAACTGGACCGTTTCTTCCCGGAGGGCGTTGATGACGTTGACGTCTGGTCGGTCGAGGGCGGGGGGGCCGAAATCGGCGGGCTTTTCGACGTGCACGCCGAGTGGGCCGAAATTGAAAAAGTCGAGGCCCTCGGGACCAAGGAGGGTTACGGCGGCTACCTTTCCGTCTCTTCCTACTTCGGCCCCTTCACCATCCTTGGAGAGTACAAGGACTACTGGAATTTTCAGTACCGCTACAATTCGCCTCCCAACGCCGGAAGATCGATCGAAAGCTACAACCACAACGACGTCAGAGGACCGCGTGTGCTGGTCTCGGCGGACATCCCTTCGATCGGCGCCATCATCTCGGGCAGCTACGGCTGGTTCGACTCACACAAGAAACCAACCTCCCTCGGCGGAACCGACGGTGATCAACAGAACGAGTGGTATATCACCCTGGAAGAAATGGCCGGACCGGTCTATTTCCTGTCCAGCTACTTCAATCGTCACTGGAGCAACCGCAAGATCCGGCAGGAACACATCATCGCCGATCTGCACCTGGGCACCGGTGACCGCAAAGAAATCCTCGCCGGATATGACAAACGCATCGAGAAGAGCCCGTACTTCTCTCTGGCGACGCACCGCTCGTATGCAGGCTATTCGCTGTCGCCTCATGGCGTCTTGTCCGTTCGTTATGCGTGGGAAGAAAAGAGCGGATTCGAGACCGAGGACTTCTGGGGGGCGGAACTCCAGTACCTCCCCACCTCGACGATGACCGTGACCCTGTTCGCCGGAGGCGACCCCGGCGGAATGGTCTGCGCCGGAGGACAATGTCGGGTCGAACCCCGGTTCAAGGGCTACAAGGCGACGTTCAATTGGCGGTTTTGACCTTGGACTTTTGGGGCAAACGCGCATAGGCTTCGGTCCGGGCCGGTTTCGGACCCGACAGTATTGAGCACAAGGAGATACAGATGAAATTCGGAAAAGGCCTGGGACTGGTTCTCATGGCGGCAGTCGTTGTTGGCGCCGCACCCTCTCTTGTCGATGCCGCTGAACGCGTTGTTTTGGGGGAGTATTTCACGAACCTCTATTGACTTGACTGTGCGACCACGGGTCCCGTGGTCTCCAATCTGATCGACCAGCACCCAGAGCGGTTCGCCGCCGTGACCTTCAATATCGATGACGCTTACGAGGTACCGTGGGGCGACAATCGGTTTTTCAGCTTCTACTCGTTTGCCTTTACGCCGGAATTGATGATGGACGGGGAGTTGAACTGCCCATCAGCCGACTACGCCACCTGTCTCGGCCAGCGTCTCGGCGTCGTCCAGGCGGTACCCCTCGAAGATCTCGCGCGCCCGCCGCCACGCGGTCCGCGGTCGCGACGCTCGCCGCCGGAGATGCGACCGTCCTCGAGGACGTTGCTGATCATCCTCGGTTCGAGTTCGTTCGTGGCGACATCACCGACCGTGAACTCGTGCGCAAACTCTTCGAGGAGCACGATTTCCTCGGCGTGATGCACCTTGCTGCTGAGAGCCACGTTGACCGATCCATTGTCGATCCGATGGCGTTCGTGCAGACCAACGTCAACGGGACCGTGGTGCTCCTCCAGGAGGCGGCGACCGCATGGGGCAACGACCCGACAAGGCGATTCCACCACATCTCGACAGACGAGGTCTTCGGAGCCCTCGGGCCCGACGGTGCATTCGTCGAAGAAAGCCCCTACCAACCCAACAGCCCCTACTCGGCCTCGAAAGCAGCAAGTGACCACTTCGTGCGGGCGTGGGGTGAGACGTACGGCCTGTCGTATGTGATCACGAATTGCACGAACAACTACGGACCGTACCAATTCCCTGAGAAGCTCATCCCTGTCGTCATCGACCGCGCTCTCCGTCGCGAACCCGTCCCGGTGTACGGGGAAGGTTCCAACATCCGGGATTGGCTGTATGTCGAGGACCATTGCCGTGCTCTGCGTCTCGTCTTCGACGAGGGGACGGTCGACTCCACATACTGCATCGGTGGCGAAGAGGAGTTGTCGAATCTCGAGCTTGTCGAATTGATCCTCGACACGCTCGACGAACTGCAGGGGAACGATCCTCAGTCGAGCCGATCGCTCATCTCCTTCGTAACCGACCGACCCGGACACGATTTCCGCTACGCCATGGACATCTCCCACATCAAGGATTCGCTCGGCTGGAAGCCGTCGATCGATATCACTTCGGGCATCCGTGCCACGGTCTCGTGGTACCTGGAGAACCAGATCTGGGCAGAACGTGTGACAGGTGATGACCACGATTCGTTCCAATCCGAGTGGTACAAAGAGAGAGGTGACGAGTGACCACACCCGACTGGCCAGAGCATCGAGGGATACTGCTCGCCGGAGGCAGGGGCACGCGCCTGTACCCGCTCACGGCAACCGCGAGCAAGCAACTGACCGCCGTCTACAACAAGCCGATGGTCTACTACCCCCTCACGACGCTCATGATGAGCGGCGTTCTAGAGGTCCTGATCATCTCCACGCCTGAAGACCTCCCACGATACGAATC
>JBDLIO010000253.1:0-4906 GCA_039714865.1 Acidobacteriota bacterium
AAAGCTTTGTAGGTAAAGGCGATCTCACCGCCGGCCACCGGGATCGCAGGGGTCAGCTCGGCGTAGCACTGTCCGATGAAGACGAGGAGCAAACCACCCAAAAGGAACGCGATCATGGTGCCGAAGGGGCCGCCGTCACTCAGGAGTTCGCCACCGACGAGGATCCATCCAACGCCGATGATGCTTCCCAATCCCAGCGTCACGTAGTGCCTGAACGAAACCTCTCTGGCAAGCTCCTGTCGTCGACGCGGCTGCGGTATAGGCTGGTCAAAATCCAATTCGGATCCTCCTTCCGATCCCGGCATCAGCACACGAACCGATCCACTCGGGGGCCCTTTCCCTTGATGCTCGAAAAACACCGGAATTCATCGTTGACAGGATAGCACAGGACATATAATAATCCGACTGGCCGGTCGGAAAAATGAGTCGGCAATTCGGTTGAAATCAAGGGAGGCGTCGAAACGATGGAATCTGCAACTCTTAGGAACTATATCGATGGCCAGTGGGTCGCATCCAGTTCGGGTGAGACCCTGGACACCCACGATCCTTTGACCGGAAAACCTGTCGCCAAGGTACCCCTCTCGACGCCGAACGAAGTGCACGCCGCGGTGGCGGCGGCCAAGGCCGCGTTCCAGGAATGGCGGGAAACCCCGGTCCTCACCCGCGCACAACACATGTTCCGCCTCAAAGAAGTGATGGAGACCCGCTTCGAGGAACTGGCGGGGACGATTTCGAAGGAGCACGGAAAGACCATTGACGAGGCGCGGGGCGAGGTTCGGCGAACCATCGAAAACGTGGAGGTGGCCGCGGGCGCCCCGAGGATGATGATGGGCTACAACACCGAAGACGTCGCGGCGGGAATCGACGAGGAGGTCGTCCTGCAACCGGTCGGGGTCTTCTGCGCTGTGACCCCCTTCAACTTCCCCGCCATGGTTCCCTTCATGTTCCTTCCCTACGCCGTCGCCTGCGGCAACACCTACATCGTCAAACCGTCGGAAATCTGTCCGGCCGGCACAGCCATGCTGTTTGACATCATGGAAGAGGCGGACTTCCCGCCGGGTGTGGTCAACATGATCCACGGAGCCGGAGAAACGGTGGATGCCCTGCTGACCCATCCGGATGTGGCCGGCGTCTCCTTCGTCGGCTCGACACCCGTCGGCAAGCACATCTACTCCACGGCAGCGGCCCACGGCAAGCGGGCCCAAAGTCAGATGGGGGCCAAGAACTGTCTGGTGATGATGCCGGATGCGCCGGTGGATCGCACGGTGCCGGCCATTCTCAGCTCTGTCTTCGGGAACGCCGGGCAGCGCTGTCTGGCGGGAAGCCTGGTGCTGGCCGTGGGAGACGTCTACGAGCCGTTGAAGGCCCGACTGGTGGAGGCAGCAGCCCGGATCAAGGTCGGCGGCGGCCTCGACGAGGCGGTTCAGATGGGACCGGTTGTGACGCACCGAGCGCAGGAACGTATTCTGGGCTACATCGAAAAGGGCATCGAGGAGGGGGCGGAGCTGATCCTCGACGGCAGACAGGTAGCGGTCGAGGAGCATCCCGACGGCTGTTTTATCGGCCCCACCATTTTCGACAAGGTACGGCCCGAGATGGTCATCGCCAGGGAGGAGATCTTCGGCCCGGTGATGGGCATCCTCCACGTCGCCGACTTCGAGGAGGCCCTCGCCATCATCGAGTCGATCCCCTACGGCAACGCCGCCTCGCTCTTCACCTCCAATGGCAAATGGGCTCGAGAGTTCAAGTACCGTGTTCGCGCCGGGAACATCGGCGTCAACATCGGCGTCCCCGCTCCCCTCTCCACCTATCCCCTGTGCGGGTTGAAGGAGTCCTTTCACGGCGATCTCCACGGTCAGGGTCTGGATGCGTTTCAGTTCTTCACCGACCGGAAGGTCGTCATCACGCGATGGAGTTGAGTGGCAAGAAGGAGAGGGAAATGGATTTAGGAAGCTTCGGCGCGATCCTGCGCTTCGCCATCGAGTTGGAAGAGCAGGTCATCGCCCTCTACGAAACCAGTGCGCGGGAAGACAACATCTTTTCCCGGTTGATCCAGGACGGGAAAAAACGGACACAGCGATTGGAGCGGGCCCGACGTGAAGGGGTTGTCGAGATGGTTCTCGAACCCATCACCGGGTTTGACAGTGACGCGTACAGCGTCAAACCGGTCGCAGGGTCGAACGAGAACGAACTCGACCTTCTGCGCATGGCTGTCATGATCGAAGACACCATGATCCGCTTCTATCGGGATGCAGCCGACAAGATGCCCGTTCTCGGGGTTGCTCGCCTTCTCCAACGGCTGGCCGACGAAAACAAGAGGCGCAAAGCGCAGTTGGCGGACGAGGTCGGAAATTGACTGCCGGTGGGACCGCCGAACCGAACGAAGGAGGTCACGTGTCTGACACAACGATGCCATCCGATCGGGAACACGAACCGATCCTCTACGTCAACGGGGAGTACGTCCCCAAGAGCAAGGCCAAAATCTCGGTCTTTGACCATGTGGTCCTGTACGGGGACGGGGTCTTCGAAGCCGTGTGCGGTTGGAACCATGCACTCTTCAAGCTGGATGAGCACGTCGATCGACTCTATGAATCGGCGCGGGCAACCATGCTGAGCATTCCCCTTTCCAAACCCGAGATGCGGGAGATCCTCATCGAAACCCTGCGGCGCAACGACCTCAAAAACGCCTACGTTAAAGTGATCGTCACCCGCGGGACCAGCGTGCAACCTCTGTTGAGCCCGTACAACTGCACGCCCGGCGTCATCGTCTTCGCCATGCCCTATGTCACGCAGGCCGACGCCGCCAGCGAGAAGGCCGGACTCAGGATGATCACCTCGTCGTTACGGCGGGTGCCCAGCGAGTGCTTGAGCACGAAGATCAAGTCATGCAACTACCTGAACAACATCCTGATGCGTGCGGAGGCTAACGAGGCCGGCGCCGACGATGCCCTGGCCATGGACATGGAGGGCTACGTTTGTGAAGCGCCGGGCTACAACATGTTCATGGTCAAAGAGGGCGCCTTGCACACACCGAAGGACAATATCCTGGTGGGCATCACCCGCCAAACCGTGATCGAACTGGCCGAGCTGGCGCAGCTGCAGGTCATCGAGGGGAGAATTCAGCCCTTTGACCTCTACAACGCCGATGAGGTCTTCCTGACGAGCACGGCGGGCGGGATCGTCCCGGTGACGAAGCTCGACGGACGCACCCTGGGCGACGGCAAACCCGGCCCCGTGACCAAAGAGCTGCGGGAACAGTACTTCGCCCTGCTGGAAAGCGGTGAGCAAAGCACTCCCGTTCCCCCAGCCCGATAACCGTGGCAACCCTGTCGA
This sequence comes from Acidobacteriota bacterium, assembly GCA_039714865.1. Taxonomy (GTDB): domain Bacteria; phylum Acidobacteriota; class Thermoanaerobaculia; order Thermoanaerobaculales; family Sulfomarinibacteraceae; genus DAOWGJ01. The sequence continues at coordinate 3,334 of JBDLIO010000253.1, forward strand.
ACAAGGGAGGTTGTGGATGCCAACAATGACACCCGCCCGGGCGGGCGAGTTCTACCGGCAGATGTACCGGATTCGGGCTTTCGAAGAACGAGCGTACGAACTCTACATGCAGGCGCTTCTCATCGGCGCCATTCATTCCTATCAGGGCGAGGAGGCCATTGCCGTCGGGGTATGCGGCAACCTCGAGCTCGAGGACTACGTGCTGAGCACCCATCGCGGACACGGGCACTGTCTGGCCAAGGGACTCGACTCGGGGTCGATGCTGGCCGAAATGCTGGGAAAAGGCACGGGAGTGTGCCACGGGAAGGCCGGGTCCATGCACCTCTGCGACGCCGGGAAGGGCCTCCTGAGCTGCAACGGAATCGTAGCGGCAGGGCTTCCCCTGGCGGTGGGTGTCGGCCTGAGCATCAAACAGCGCGGAACCGAGCAGGTATGCGTCTGCTTCTTCGGTGACGGTGGTATCAACCAGGGCACCTTCCACGAATCGCTGAACATGGCTTCGGCCTGGAAGCTGCCGATTCTCTTCGTATGCGAGAACAACCAGTACGCCCTCAGCACCCTCAGTCAGAGCGTCACTGCAGTGGAGCGGCTGGCCGACCGGGCGGCCGCATACGCCATGCCGGGCCGCACGATCGACGGCATGGACGTCGAGGCGGTCGATGTCACGGCCGGGGAGCTCATCGCCTCGGTTCGCCGGGGTGATGGTCCCGCCCTCCTGGAGTGCGTGGCCTATCGCTTCCGCGGCCACTCCCGCGGAGACCCGGACTTCGGTCCCTACAGGACCCGGGAGGAACTGAATGAATGGAAGGACAAGGACCCGCTGAAGGTCCTTGCGGGCAACGGCGTGCTTTCGACGGAGGCTCTCCGGGAGATCGAGGCGGAGGTCGACCGGGAGATGGACGATGCCGTGGATTACGCAAAGGAATCACCCGCACCCGAACCCGCCGCCGCGTTTGAAGACGTGCGAGGCGCCTGACAAGGCCAGGAGGTTTCTTATGCCCGAGATCAGCTATGTGCAGGCTCTCCACGATGCTCTCGAAGAGGAAATGGAACGGGACGACCGAATCTTCATCCTCGGCGAGGACCTCGCCATCGGCTACCCCTTCGGCGTGACCAAGGGGTTGCAGGAGCGTTTCGGCGCCGAGCGGGTGATCAACACGCCCATGTCGGAAGCCAGCTTCGTCGGGGCGGCCACCGGGGCGGCGATCACCGGAATGCGACCGGTGGTCGACATCATGTTCGACAACCTGATGTGGTTGGCCATGGAACAGATCGTCAACCAGGCCGCCAAGCTGCGCTACATGTCCGGCGGGCAACTACGGGTTCCCGTGGTCATTCGCTCCCCCACCGGTTTCTGGGGCTCGTTCGCGGCCCAACACTCGGACAGCCTGGCGGCACGTCTGATGGGCATCCCGGGCCTGACCGTAGTGACCCCATCCACCCCGCGCGACGCCAAGGGCCTCCTGAAGAGCAGTCTCCGCAGCGATGACCCGGTGGTCTTTCTCGAGCACAAACAACTCTATCTTTCAAAGGGGGTCGTGCCCGAGGAGGCAGAACTCATTCCCCTCGGACG
>JBDLIO010000254.1:0-4897 GCA_039714865.1 Acidobacteriota bacterium
GCCACACCGTCCGAGCAGAGGATGACCCTGCGGAGGCGCCCGTCGTCGTCCCCGTCACTGAGAAGGTCGTAGGCCAGCACGAGGCCTTCCTCGGCGTTGGTCGAACCGCCGGCACGAAGGTTGTTGATGCCCACCAAGATCCGGTCGTGGTCTGTCGTCGGCTTGAGCAGAACCCGGCCGGACGAGCCATAGACCACCAGACCGACGTGATCGTCGCTGCGCAAATTTGCCAGCAACTCATGCAGCGCCTGCTTGACCAGGCCGAGCCGGTTACCGCGATCCATCGAACCCGACACATCGACGCAGAAAACCAGCACGGCGGCCGGACGATCGGCGGCATCGACTTCACGGGCCTTGACGGCCAGGCGCAGCGTGTAGATGCGCTCACTCGAAGCAAAGACCGAGGGAGCCCCTTCCATCACAAGGCGGAAATCCTCCTTGCGGGGTGAGGCGTCGCCGTAATCAAAGGCGTTGACCCACTCCTCGACCCGGATCGCGGCCTGCGGCGGCAAATGACCTTCACGGAGATAGCGCCGGGCGATGGTGAAAGATCCCGTGTCGACGTCCAGTCCGAAGGTCGAAAGCCGGTCTTCCTCGGTATCGACGAAGGGGTTGACTCCCGTATGTTCGAAGAAGACATCGCCGTAGGGCTTGTCGTTGGGTTCGGCCATGCCTCCGGTTGAGGGCTGGGCAACTTCGCCCAGGCCCTTTGATTTCTTGGGTTGGGCGGCGTTGCGATAGGCCGGTATCTTCGAATCCTCGGTTCCCGGCACGCCTTTCATTTCGTAACGGAGCTCCCGCCCACCACCAACCGGCATCGGGGGCGCTTGCCGTTTCCCGGTTCCTGCACCGACTCGAAGCTGTGTGGTGTCGATGGCGGGCGACTCTGCGGTCACCCGAATCTCGTCAGCGATCTGAACCGGTTCGGGGACGATGTTGATCCCATTCTCCGATTCTTCGACAACTGTCCGGGAACGCAGTCCCACCTGCCCGCGATCGACCTCCAAATTCGGCTCGGCCGGCGAAGGGTCAGGCACGGGGAACGGCCTGGCCCGGGTTCTCATTTCTCCCTCTTGGTCCGTGGAAACGATGATCGCCGCCGGGACCTCTTCTGCCGTCACAGGTTCAGCCTCCAGAACCTCCCTGTCGTGATCGACCTTGTTCTCGACGACCGGCGCATCGGAAAGACCTTCAGACAACTCGACCCTGCTCCCGGCATTGTCCTTCTCCTCATTGTCGTCAGACCCGAACACGTTCCGTTCACCCTTGGCCGCCAACTGGGTCTCGACCACAGGCCGCTCGTGCCGCAGCTCCCAGGTCACCGCGCCGGTCAGGGCAATGGTCACGGCGGCAGCCGCAGCCATCCACACGGGACGCCTTTGAAAGCGCCTTCGGTGCTCTTCGTGTTCCAGTTCCGGATGCAGTTCGATCTCTGCCGGAATGTCATTGATGATCCGCGCCGCCAGATCCTCGGGCGGGGACGGCACGGGCGAATTCTCCAACCGACGGATCAGATCTCGTTCGGTCATGATGCCACCTCCATTTCGGTCCTGAGGATCGACAGGGCCTTTCGCAGTCGTTTTCGGACGGCCACCTCGGATATGCCGTCGGCCGACGCCAGTTCCTTGACCGAAACCTCACCCCAGAATCGAGCACTGACGGTTTCCCGAAGGGGATCCGGCAGGTCAAGTACGGCCCGTCTGAGCCCTTCGTCTTGCTGGGCCTTTTGTGCCGCCATCTCGGGACCCGGGTTCGGCGCCGGCGTGCGCTCGACCACGCCCTCGTCCATCGCCACCACCCGGCGAGGCCGCCGGATGTGGTTCAAAAACGTCGTGTAGGCGATGCGGTAGAGCCAGGTCGAGAACTTCGACCGGCCGTCGAATGATGCCAACGACGCCCACGCCTTGCGGTAGGTGTCCTGGCACAGATCGGCGGCCAACTCCGCGTCACCGCCGGTCAGGCGATACAGCGAAGCCCAGGTCTTTCGGTAGGTACGGTGCACCAGAACGTCGGCGGCCGAACGATCACCCGAGGCGAAGGCCTTCAGCAAGTCTCGTTCGGACCGCTCGTGTCCGGGCGCCGCAGCGGGCAGTGGTGCTTCTGAGTCGGTCATGGCAGCTGTGATCCTCATGGTACGTTGGACACCGCATCAGGCCAAAACGAAACCGGAACGAACCTAAGACAGAAACGCAAAGGCGCGAAGAGGCAAAGACGCAAAGTGGGCGGATTGAGGAGTGTTCCCGGCGTGCGCCCACCTGGAGCGCAGGTCTCCGTACCTGCATCGTGGCTTCAGGACTCTCGAGGAACTGAAAGGCACAATGCACGATCGGAGTCGTGCGCTCCCACTGAAAAACCCCCTTTTTGTTTTCCTTTGCGCCTTTGCGTTGAAATGGTGTTCCTTTTCGAGCGCCTCAACCCAATCGTTCAACCAACCAATCGGCAATGACGTTTTCGGCCCAAAAGACGGGTTTGAGCGGGTTGGCGCCGGTGACGAACCCGACATGGCCGCCACGCCGGGTGATGACAGGCTGCAAGAAGGCATTGGCCTCGAGGCTTCCGGTCGGTATCGCCCCTGCGGGCAGGAAGGGGTCGTCCATCGAATGCACGACCAGGGTTGGTGTCCTGATGGCCCCAAGAAACGCCGCGCTCGACGACCGGGCGTAGTAGTCAGCGGCCCCGCCGAAACCATGCAGAGGAGCCGTGGCCGCATCGTCGAATTCTCGGAAGGTCGAGGCATTCGATGTTCGTTCGACATCGATCAGCGGCCCCAGTTCCTCGACCCTGATGTGCATCTTTGTCTTGAGCGAACGCAAGAGGCGCCTGACGTATACCTGAGCGAAGCCCTGCTCCATGAAGTCGGCGCCCGACGAAAGATCAAAGGGCACAGACATCGCGGCGGCGGCTTCCAGCCCGGAATCTCCCCCGCTCTCCCCAAGGTATTTCAGAACGACGTTGCCACCGAGCGAGACGCCGACTGCGGCCAGCTGCCTGCCGGGGAACCGACCCTTGCGCCCGTGCAACACCCAGGCGCGATCCTCGGTCCCGCCGGAGTGATAAAGCCTCAAACCCCGGTTGAGTTCGCCGGAACAGGAACGAAAGTTGAGGCCCACGGTCTGCAATCCCCGAAGGCTCAGCTGCTCATAGAGCTGATAGGCGTAGCCCGACCTGGCGGATCCCTCCAATCCGTGCAGCAGCAGAACCAGGGCATCCTCTCGAAGACCTTCGATATCGGCAAAATCCAGATCGACAAAATCACCATCCGGAGTGTTCCACCGTTCCCGCCTCAGCGGTAACCGTCCCTTGGGCCGCAGCATTCGGGCCCCCATCGTCTGAGCATGTGGGCCGATCGCCCACCAGGGCGGATGAAACGATAGGGACATACCCATCGGGGGAGTCTACCAACCCGGCGAGACCAAAACCAAGAGGGCATCGGTTGGTCTCGCCGGGTGCTATCAGCTCTCAGTTTTCAGCTGTCTCCGATGACGATCAGATCGCCGGCTTCGACATTCGTGACCGTCCCTGTGTTTGACCACACGGGATTGACGGCCATCATGCACATGGTGACGAACATCACAGTTTTTCCGGTCATGGCATCCTCCTCAAGAGTACTTTCCTCTCCAACTTCGACACCAAATAGTCAGAAATGTGACCGCCGGAAGGCATTTTCAAGGCCAGACCCGATTCGACACCTGAATCGCCCGCTAAACCGGCGTCGCACCCCTCACCTTGACAAAGGGGTCCCAGAACATAGGTTGAAAACGAAAGGGTTTCTTCACCTTAGGTATCAGGAAGGAGGTTTCGATGAGCGAACAACGTCTTTGTCGTGTCGTGGTTTTTGCATTGATCGGTCTCAGCACAGCAGCCTTGGCTTTTGCCGGATTTTCCGGCACGGAGGTCTATTTGCCGTCTGTCGGCCACGGTGATGGAGTGGGCTCTTCTGTGTGGAGGACCACACTTTGGATTCACAATCCCGCTTCTGCCGCCGCCCACTGTGAGATCCAATTCCTTTTGAGAAACCAGAGCAACCCCAATCCAGAAACCTCTCACCTGACAGTTCCTGCCGGCGAGACCGTCAAGATCGACGACGTCACCTGGACCCTCTTCGGCATTGCCGGGTACGGAGCGCTTCGAGTGGTGTCCGACCAGGAGGTCGTCGTCAACTCCCGCATCTACAACCAGGAAGGCGCCAGCCTGTCCGACACCCAGGGTCAGTTCTTTGGAGGAATCCCTTCCAAGCTCGCCCTCTCCGCCGGGCAGTCCACCGAGATTCTCGGCGTCAACCAGGTGGGCGATCAGACCTTTCGATACAACTTCGGCATGGTGGAAACCTCCGGCCACCAAGCAACCGTAAGGGTGGAACTGTTCGACCAGGATGGATCGGCCATGGCATCGACTCAATTTCACCTCGATCCCTTCGAGCCCCGCCAGTTCAACATCGCCGACCTCGGTGCAGGCCAATACCCGACGGGCAACGGACGGCTGCACATCACGGTTGATAGCGGCGCCGGAAAAATTATCGCCTTCGGCTCCGGCATCGCCAACGGATCCCAGGATCCCTCCACCTTCGAGATGCTGTTCGAGATGCAGACGGCTGCGGGCGATGGCGACATCACCGCCGTCAACGCCGGCGCAGGGTTGTCGGGAGGCGGGACCTCCGGCGACGTGACCCTTGCGATTGCCAATGGTGGTGTCACCACAGACATGCTGGCCGGAGGCGCCGTCACCCAAACCAAGATCGGCCCAGGTGCTGTTCGAGCCAACAAACTGGGAACCTCCAACCAGCCGGTTGCCGGCCAAACTCTCGGCTACGACGGAGGCAACCTCTCCTGGGTGACACCGGGCGGAGACGGTGACATCACCGCCGTTACAGCCGGCGCCGGACTCGCCGGAGGCGGTA
>JBDLIO010000255.1:0-4892 GCA_039714865.1 Acidobacteriota bacterium
GAGAGCATCAAAAAGCGCAGTGACCCCCATCGGGGATTTTCAAAATTTGAGACCTGAGCTCAGGTTTAAGAACAGGTTAAAGAAGACTGTCCCCTGTAGTTTGTGTGGGCGCCCGTCTTGAACGGTTGTTATAACGGTTTGGGCAACAACTCCGGGTATGATACGTGCGTCAACGGCAATACAGCGGATGACAGTGTACTCAGCTTCACGGTCGACCTGACGGGTCTGACTGAAGCATGGCTGTATTGGTGGGAGTGGCCCGATGTCTACGTTCCCTGGGACTGGGCCGAGGTCTACGTGAACGGCGCCGTTGTCTTTCAGCATTGCGGTGGCAGTTATGTTGCCCCGACCGAGTGGGTCCAGCAAGAGGTTGATATTTCGAGTTTCGTCGGGGGTGTGGCGACGATCGAATTCCACATGATGGCATCCACGGTAGTCAACTACGCAGGATGGTACATCGACGATCTGCTGGTGTCGGATATCCAGATACCGGTCGAGCTGCAGAGCTTCACCGCCGAGTAGGTGAATTCGGTTTTTTGATCCGATTCAGCCGCGGCGAGTGCCGCGGCTGAATATTTTCAGATATTGAGAGGGCCTTCAATCGCGCCATCTGCCATGCCTGGCTGCCTCAACCCCCCTGCTTCGACCCATTCTTGGCCAGCGTGATACTCATGATCGCCCCAACAAGAACTGCGGCGCCGAACCACTGGGCCGGACGAAGAATCGTAACGTTGACCGCGCAGCCCAGGATGATTGCGCTGAGGGGCAGGCAGAGTTCGCAGATGGTTGCGACCGAGGCACGAATTCGTTGCAGGCCCCAGTAGTAGAGGACCAGAGCGGTGGTGCCGGAGGTCATGCCGATGATGATGATGATGTACCACTGCGTCTGGGTTACTTGAGCGACGGGCAGGCCGACACCTCCGGCCAGACAGGTGATCAGGGCCAGAGCGGCGGTCACGCCGTAGCGGCCGAAGGTGGCGGTTCGAACATCGACGCCGCCGATCAGCATCTTGCTCAAGGTCGTCGCTGCACCGAACGAAGCGGCGGCCAGCAGAGCCAGAGCGGCGGCGAGGACCAGATTGCTCCCTCCACCGATTCTGGGCGCCTGCAGGCCGAATGTCAGGAGATATCCGCCGGCGAGGGCCGATGCGGCCTTTGCGAGAAACCTCCCGGTGACGCGCTCCTTGAGCACAATGGCCGCCAGTGAAATGGCAAACACCGGCTGCAGTTTCTGCAAGACGACCACCACGCTGAGCATGTCGAACTGCACCAGAAACAAAGCCTTGACGATAGCGACTGTGCCGACGAGGCCCCCGGTTGCGGAGACGACGATCATCGCCAGCCAGGATCGTCGATTCATCGCGCCAAGTTCGTTCCAGGTCGAGAACAAGATCGGTTGCATTACCAGGAAAGGAACGGCGTGGACCAGAAAGACAACGAAAAGGACCGGTATTCCGGACAGGCGGGGGGTCAGGACGACACCGTCCAGGCCCCAGAGGGCTGCAGCCACACAGATGGCGCCGGCACTTGCGATGGTCTTCGGGTCTCTCATGCGGGCTATATTTCTACACCCATCGGTGATTTGAGGGCAAGGCCGATGGCCATGGTCAAAACGAAGAAGAGGATCATCCATGCCCACTGACTTTCCATCTCCAGTCCCAAAAAGGCCAGACTGGCTTCGGGGTAACCCAAGGTGATCGTAGCCAGTGAGGAATCGGCCGGGAGTGGAGGCTCAGAGGGCCATTCCAACTGATCCAGAAAGGATTTGGACGGCCGCTCCGGAGACAGGCGGACCGCCGACTGTGTGACGCGGAGCTTCTTGCCCTGGATTGTGCCCTGGTGTTCCAGGTTGAGCTGAAAGTCACCGGCACTTTCCGCCTTGATACGCCAGGCCATCTGATGGAGATCGGGTGCCCAGACACCGGGTGTTTCCAGGCTGACGCCCTCGGGGACCTGAAGTCTGACATCCGGCCGGATGGTATCTTTGGCCTTCATCGTTGCTGTGACGATGGCGGTGTCGCCGGGCTCGAGACCTCTGAATCCATAAAAGGCGTGCAGTTGGACCATGATCAGGACAAGGGGAGGCAGGATCCAGATCATCGGTTTGAGTGCCAACACTTGGTAGTGAAGGACATGGCCGATGATCTCCCATTGAGCGCGGAAGATCGCCCTGATGTCGTCGTTGAAGAGCCGAATCTCGAACAAGCATGCATGGATCTTCGCCTTGACCGCTGTGATGCGATCTTGATTGGAGGTGACCTTGAAGATCAACAGTGCAAAGACCGATACCGGGACGGACCACAGCAAGATGCCAAACCAGGCCGGTAGGGAGGCCAGGGGGCCCAGGAGGATATCGAATACTGCGCGAAGGGTGGTGTTAAGTATTTCCATAGGTTGATTTTCGGCTCAGGACATATAGCCGAGGCCCTGGAGCCTCTTCTTGATCTCCTCTTCGGAGTCGGCATCCTCGAGTTGAGCCAGTTCCTTTTCCAGGGCATGAGTGATGAACTCTTCAGGGGATGCGTAACCGGCGATCTCCGAAAACTTCCGAATGCGGTCAACCAGCGATTTGTCCAGTTTGATTTTTGCACTTGAAAACATGATGGCTCCTCGTGTCAGTTCTTGGCCGATGTGATATCGGCGGGATCCAAAAGGGATGACCCTTCCATATGGGGCGCCGATGGCAGGCCGAAAAGCGTCAAGATCGTCGGCGCCATGTCCACAATGGACGGATCCTCGTTGTTGATTTTGTGATTGCTCAAGAAGATGCCGGGCACCAGGCGTGGGTCGACGATGTGGTCACCGCTCCAGGCCTTGATATTGTCTTCGAAAACGGTGCCCGCGACCTTGCCCGCAGCACAGTCCCATGAGATTCGATAGCCGTGGTTGTACCCGATCAGGAGGTCTGGCGCGTTGCCCTTGTAGGGGCCGCGGTAGATCAGGTCGGTATCGAACGCCTCGTTGATGCCGATCTCTGTTTTTTCGACGTCCTCGAAGCCGTTCAGCTTCTGCTGGAGTTCCTTTTTCAACTTTTCGGCTTCTTCTCCCGGGGCGACGATGCCGTGCTCCTCCCGCCCCTTGATGTTGAGGAAGATTCCCACCAGTCCGACCGCGTAGGCGCTGGTCCTGGACCAGTCAACATCCTGCAGCCACTCCTGGGTGCCGTCAGCGCCCTCCTTGAGGTGGAGATAACCCTCCTGCAACAGCCAGGCGTTGAGGTTGACGCCTCGCCGGAAGGAGGTGAATCCGTGGTCCGAAAGAACGAAGAGCGCGTCGTCGTCGTTCAGACGATCCAGCACTCTGCCGAGCAAGGCGTCATTGCGAATGTAATGTTCCTCGATCGCATCGGCATACTCGGGATTATCAATACCGTCCGCGGCCGGATGGCCCTTTTCGGAATAGCGCCAGTACATATGTTGAATTCGATCCGTGGCGTCGAAGACCGTCACCAGGCAGCCCTTACGCAGACGGTCGAGGGCCGTGAAAAACATCTTTTCGCGCTCGAGTTCGACATCCTGGGACTGGGTCCAGAAGGCCTTGTCATCAGTGATCTTCTCGTTGAGCGCCCAGGTGTCCTCCGCAAGTCCCAGGGTTGCATACGGCCCGATCCGTTTTTCCAAATAGGTACTGTAGAAGGACGGGTGAGAGATCGGCATCGCCGGCTTTTCCGGTTCGATGATGATCGGGGAGAAATACAGGGAAACGTGGCCGTCCATTTCGGTCAGCATCAATCGGCTCAGTCCTGCGACCTTCATGCCGGGAACGACCTTGAATTCCAGTTTGACCCAATCGCTGAGTACGCCGTGTTCGAGGTCGACCTGTTCGTCACCGATTGATAGCCGGGCGGTCCGGTTCTTTCGGTCGAGATCCAGCTGAAAAACTCTCTCCAGTGGAGGGTTGCCCGCAACCAGGATGTTTTCCGGACCCGTGACCGTGCCTTTCCATTGATCGCCCTGACCTTCGAGGTCCAGGCGCATGCCGCCCTCCTGGAGGGCTTCTGACTCCGGGCGCGTGGGGAAAAGCATGAATGTGCCTTGGGTCCCCAGCAGGTCAGGAATGCACATCGCCCCAAGCTGAGCCCCATAGAAGCGCTCCGGCGGGAAGGTGATGGGGACCCTGAGGATCGTACTCCAGATGTTGTGTTCGCCGAGCACCTTCCAGAAGGTCTTGGATTTTCTCAGCAGTCGAATCTCGGGCTTGGCCAGGGGGATCCGGAATTTTCCAATCTTCAAGAAACGATCGACCGATCCGATGTATGCCGAGGACAGGCGGGGAAGATAGGTTCGGGGGTCCCGATCAAGGAAATCGAATATGTTGTGTTTCCCGGGGTTGACGCCCGTAGAGAAGGATGACCAGGCAACCGGGGTGATCGACGGAAAGGTCGTGCGAAGCCGGCTGTAACAGCCTCTCTCGGCTAACCGAGAGAAATTGGGCATCTTGCCCTCGGCCATCAACTTCTCGGTAAGCCGGGTGTCTTGGCCGTCGAAGCCGACGACGATCACTCGGGGGGCGAGTGGCTTGACCTTGGTACGTCTCTTGATGATCCTCCACAGTGTCCTGAAGGGCAGAATCAACAATGAGACTCCTGCCAGAATCATGGTTGCAAAGATCACAAAAAACGAACCCAGGAGAGCGAATCCTGCGCCCGGCCCGACGTAGGCATCGGCAGGGGAGGCGGTAAACAGCACGAAAAGTGTCCCGGCGCCTACAAGGGCGGCCTTTCCGTGACGAATGATCAGCATCTTCAACAACTCGAGTCCTCCAAAATTCTGACGGAGTTCAGCGTCGCCGATGCGAAGCCTGACCTCCATGGCGGTGCAGTATACAGAAGCCGTGTACACTGTCGCGCCGAGACGGTGTTGGTGTTCCGGCGCCGGCCGGTCAGGTTGACA
>JBDLIO010000256.1:0-4885 GCA_039714865.1 Acidobacteriota bacterium
GTTCAAATCTTTGCTGAAATGCCCTACTACACCTTCAGCGGTGGATCCCTCGATCATTCAATCATGGAATTTCATGACACCTTCAGTATCGACCAGGCCGGCCGAAATCTGGTGGCCCGTGACCGGTACCAGGTGCTGATGAGGTTTGGGGATGGCGTTTTCGTGATGCCCGCCGCTCCGAGCGACGGTTGGGGCGACCCGACGATCGGTCTTCGCCACTCGCTGCCGTTTTTCGACGGGGGATGGACGGCCGCCATGGAGTGGGCCGTCAAATTGGCGGTCGCTGATGAGGCGGCATTCCTTTCCAACGGTCACACGGATTTCGGAGTCCAGTTGATGCTGGAACGGCATTGGCGCCGCGGCGGTCTGTATCTCAGCGGCTCGTACGTGTGGCTTGGGGATTTTGACCTTGCGGATTTCAGCCCAGCGGATGTCCCCAGCCTGACCGTCGCCTACAGTCATCGGTTGTCTCCGAGGGTGACCGGAGTTGTCCAGGGGTTGGTTTCCGGTAGCATTTTTGCCGATGAAACGCAGTCAAAACTGTCCACCGTCGAATACCAGGTGAGTGCCGGCCTTCGGTTTCGGACCGGGCCGATGATCGTCAGTGCCGCCTTGACCGAGAACCTGGTCAACTTCCAAAATACGCCTGATATCGGTTTTCATCTCGGACTTTGCTACGTATTCAATTCCGCCCGACGGAATTGAGCAGGCACTCGGTGACGCAAAAATCACAGGTGGCCTCGGGAGGACAGTCGGCGGTCAACGCGGAGAAATGTTCCAGAAGGCCCTGAGCGTTGGTGTCCTCGGAGCGCAGGAAGGTCATGAAGCGAACAAGTGCAGCTCCGGTCTCTTCCGAAACCAGATGTTCGATCTTGCATGCGTCGGCCTCCGCCGTCACAGGGTCGACACCGAGGATTTCACAGAGAAAGGCCCTGAGAACCTGACGTTTCGAAGCGATCCTGCCGACGAGGTCTTGTCCGAGGGGCGTCAGGTGAATTCGATGATCCTCGGTGACCTCAACCAGATGATGCTCCTTGAGCGTTCGCAGTTGCAGCGAGACGGCGGCCCGTGAAACCTCGAGCGTACGGGCGATGTCTGCCGCTCGCGGGGAGGCGCCGTCCTGCGTGTGGTCGGCCACCGCCAACAGGTAGTGTGCGACAGAATGTGAAATCTCGTTGGCTTCGAATTCCTTCCACATCTTCTGGTACTCACTCATGGGTCCATTGTCCGGCCGGAAGGGTCAAACGTCAACCGCGGAGATGGGGTCAAAGGGTCGAGAGTCGAAGGGTCAAAACGGTCAAAGAGGTCAAAGTGGTCACGAGCATGAGGCGAATGCTCTATAATCCCCGGCGGTATCGGCCATACCTGGGGGCTCCCCGATACCAGGAGGCGCGATGATTCTGAGTGTTTTGAGAGTGGTGGTTGTTGGTCTATTCGTGGTGTTGGCGTCCGCCGGTGCTGCTTTGGCGGCCGAAATGCCCACCCTGATTCACCTCCAGGTCAAGGACCGGGCCGAGCAGGACCGGGTCGGTCGGATCATCAATCTCGAGGAGCGAACCCGAGGTTTCGACCTCTACGGTTGGGCCACGGCTGAAGACCTGAAGGAGCTTGGGCGGCAGGGCTATTCCTTCGAGGTCGTGACCGAAGACAGGGATCTTCGGGCCCTGACCATGTGCACTGATCCGGACGGGCCGCCGTTCGAGCCACCGGCAACCTGGGACTGTTATCCGACCTACAGCCAGTACGTCGATCTGATGAACCATTACGCCACGACCTATCCGGCTCTCTGCAGCCTCGTGGACTTCGGTGGAACCCAGGACGGAGACCACAGGTTGCTGGCTCTCAAGATCTCAGACAATGTCACCTCGGAAGAGGATGAGCCCGAGTTTTTCTACACCGCGACGATGCATGGTGACGAGACCGCCGGTTATGTGTTGACCCTGTGCCTGATCGACGATCTCTTGTCACTGTACGCCACAGATCCGGAGATCTCGGGCTTTGTCGACAACATGGTGATCTGGATCAACCCCCTGGCCAACCCTGACGGAACCTTTGCAGGAGGCGATTCGAACGTCTCAGGTTCCCAGCGCAGTCTGTCCAACGGCGCCGACCCGAACCGGAGTTTCCCCGACCCCAGTGCCGGCGACGATCCCGGCGATGGCAGTTGGTACACAGAGGTCCAGGCGATGATCGATCTGGCCGAGGCGGAGTCCTTTGTGATGTCCGCCAATTTCCATGGGGGCGCCGAGGTCGTCAACTACCCGTGGGATGCATGGTCGGCCCGGCACCCGGACGACACCTGGTACCAGGCGGTCAGCCGCGTTTATGCCGACGCCGTCCATGCGGCAGCCCCTGCGGGCTACATGGATGGTTTCAACAACGGCATCACCAACGGCTACGATTGGTACCAGGTCAACGGCGGCCGCCAGGATTTCATGAACTACTACCACGGTTGCCGAGAGGTGACAGTAGAACTCTCGGATTCCAAAACCCTTGACTCGAACCAACTCGAAGCACACTGGGGTTATAACCGCCAGGCCCTGCTGGACTTCATGAAGCAGGCCCGGTACGGGATTCGCGGTCTGGCGACCGACGCAACCTCGGGTGATCCCGTCGCGGCGACGATCAAGGTCGTCGGCCACGACAGCGAGACCTACAAGACTTTTGCCTATGCCGATCCCGAAGTCGGTGACTACCAGCGGCCGATCGAACCGGGAACGTGGGATCTGGAGTTTTCGGCATGGGGCTATGTCACCCAGACCGTTTCCAATATCACCGTTGCCGGACCGGGCGCTTCGGTCCTGCAAGATGTTGTCATGGTACGGGAATCCGGCAGCGTTGCGGTTTCAGGGACGATCACGGATTCGAATAGCGGTCTTCCGGTTCCGGGAGCCGTGGTACGCCTCACTGGAAGTCCTCTCCCGGCAACCCACAGTGATGCATCAGGGAATTATGTCTTCGCCGCCGTCATGCCCGGGACCTATGACATGACGGTCGGTGCGTGGGGTTACTTGCCTGAAACGGTTTCTGGGTTGACAGCCACAGCCGGTGGGGGTGATCTAGACGTGGATATTATTCTCACGCCTGACCCTGCAGCACGGGTGGTCGAGGGTACCGTAACCGACCAGTCCACAGGTCTCCCTCTCGAGGGCGCAACAGTGGTGCTGGTTTCCGCGCCCACTCCGGCCCAGTCAACCAACGCCCTTGGGGAGTTTGTTTTCGGTCCGGTACCGCCGGGCACATGGGTGGTCGGTTGCTCGATGACCGACTACCACCGGGAAGTCGATTACAACGTCGTGGTCGGTGGAGTGCCGGGTCCGGTGGTGTTGGATTTCGAACTGCGGTCCATCCTCTACGTTGACGTTACCGGCACTGTGACCAACGGCGATACCGGGGCTGCGATAGTGGGAGCTCAGGTCAGTTTCTTCGGTGCAACACCGGCCACGGAAATCACTGACGCGACCGGACAGTACGGGATGAATGACCTCATCGACGGCGTCTACGACGTCGAGGTCTCGGCGGCAGGTTTTGGGATATTGCAGACCACGGTCGTTCTCGACCAGGCGACCGAGCAGCTTGATTTCCAACTGTTCGCAATCCAGTCCGCCTTTAATGAAGATTTCGAGAGTGATGACGGAGGCTTTGCGGCCTCGGGCTCCTGGCAGTGGGGAACAGACTCGACGGCCGGGGCCGCCTCGGGCACCAAGGTCTGGGGCACGGTAATCGGCGGAGACTACGGTATCGACGACGCCGACTGGACTTTGGACTCGCCCGCCATCGAGTTGGACGTCGATCTGGATTCGGCACAGTTGGAATTTGCCCACTGGTATTCGATCGAAACCGGCTGGGATGGTGGTCATGTACTGGTGTCGTCCGATGGAGGTGCATCGTTCCAACTCCTGACCCCGGACGGGGGAGGGTACCCGGATGACGACGTCGACGGGTTGGATGGTCAGCCGGGCTATACCGGGACCAGCTCGGGGTGGGAGACGGCCACGATCAACCTCGGGGCATACATCGGTCAGAATGTCGTCGTCCGGTGGCGGTTCGGAACTGATGGGTCGGTCAACGACTACAGGGGCTGGTACATTGACGACGTCCGGGTCCTGACGACGGGCGGGACGCCTTCGGACACGCCGTTCTTTGCGGACGGGTTCGAGTCGGGGGATACGACCGGCTGGCACACGGTCGTTGGGGGGAGTTGAGGGGCGAGGGCTGTAAACCTCAGGCCGTTACAGCGACGGTGGACAGGGGCCGGTACAGCGGCAGGGACTGCGACAGGTCCAGGAAACAGGTGCAGGATCAGGTACAGCGACAGGTCCGGCGGCCATCTGTCGCTGCCTACGGTCCCGGTTCGCGGCCCCTGATCCTGCACGCCCCGTCGGAGGGGGGTGCTCTCGTGTTGAAGCGTTGCTCGGGCCCACGGCCTGAAGAGAATTGCTAGACTGCACCCATGATGCCCTTACTGCGAAGCCTGCGTCCTGAACAGTGGTTGAAGAATGGCTTTGTTCTGGCGCCATTGGTTTTTTCGGGCAGTCTGACGGACCCAGATGCTGTTTTTTGGTCTTTGGTGGCGGTCGCCGCTTTTTGCGCGGCCGCATCGGCGACCTATCTGGTCAACGACGTGCTGGATCGAGAGGCCGACCGGGGGCATCCCACGAAATGTCGACGGCCGATTGCCTCAGGAGACGTCAGTGTCGGTACTGCCCTGGTCTCGGCACTGATTTTGATCATCATTGGCGGCGCATCGGCGCTGGCTCTCGGCGGTTGGTTTCCCGCGATATTAGGCGCCTACATGGTGATCACCCTGCTGTACTCGACCTTGCTCAAACAACTGGTCTTCGTCGATGTTCTGGTCGTCGCCCTGGGGTTCGTTCTGCGGGTC
>JBDLIO010000257.1:0-4879 GCA_039714865.1 Acidobacteriota bacterium
TCCCGTCCGGAAAAGGTGCTGTCCCCAGCCGCACCTTCCAGATCAGAACCCACTGAACCGACGATGGCAGCCGAACCCGGCCCCCGGGGGTCGCCAACGGCCTGGCACCTTCCATCTGCAGTCCGCCTTGCGATTTGAACCAAACCGACGCCTTTGCTTTTTCGAATCTCGTGGCCGCGACTCACCAGCTCCTGCCGAGTTTCCGGGGCCAGGGCATCCACCTCGGCCCAGATGGCATCCGGACGCCACTGGTGGTGAACCCGAGGCCGGTCGACTGCCGCCTGCAGGTGGTCGCCATCGACGACGAGATTGAGGAAGACCTGGGCTGTTCCGGTCGGAATTCTCGATCCTCCCGGCGCCCCAAAAGCCATGACGGCGCCCTCCCTCCATGCAACGGTCGGAGCCATCGACGAAAGCATGCGCTTTCCGGGCCCCACTGCATTGGCCTTGCCCTGAACCAAACCGAACTGATTTGGCTTTCCGGGCTGGGCCGCGAAATCATCCATCTCATTATTCAGGAGGAATCCAGCCTCGGGGACCAGGAGACCACAGCCGTACCGACCGTTGAGGGTCGTCGTCAGGGCCACTGCATTTCCCTCCCGGTCAACAACCGAAAGGTGGGTCGTCTGGTCACTTTCGGCCGCAGGTCCCGGCCAGGGAAGAATCTCGTGCGAAGGTGTGGCCCGTCCGGCATCAATCGATGCGGCGCGTCGATCCAGCCACACCGGAGACAGGAGATCCTCGACCGCCGCTTCAGTCGTCGAGGGGTCGCCCAACAGGAACCGGTCGGCATAAGCCCGACGCCAGGCTTCGGCCAGCATGTGGGCCCGATCGGCGCCGAAGCGGGGCAGCGAAGCCCAATCCAGGCGTTCCAGCAGGCCGACGGTCTGGGCCAGAATGATGCCACCCGACGACGGCAAGGGCATCGAGGCCACCTCCCAGCCGAATGCCTTGAAACGAACAGGATCCCGCCACACCGGACGATAGTCCTCGAGATCAGCCAGGGACAATACCCCTCCGTGCCGATCCGAGGCGACGACGACTGCCTTGGCCACCGAACCTTCCATCACCGCCTTGGGACCACTCTCGGAGTAGGTCTGAAGGGTCCTGGCGAGGGCCGGCAGCCTGACGATCGAACCCTCGGCCGGCGGTTCTCCGCCAGGCAACCAAACCCGTGCGGTTTCCTCGAAGGTCCCCAGAAGGTCGCGACTCTTCTCCAGGCTTACGGCCAGCCTTGGAGTGACGACGAACCCTTCCCGGGCCAGCCGCAGGGCCGGCTGCACGACCCGCGGCCACGGCAGCTTCCCGTACTTCCGGTGCAATTCAAAATACCCATGAGGCGACCCCGGGACGCCAGTTGCCAACGGACCGATCAAAGAGCGATCGGGAATGGCTTCTCCTTTCGCGTCCAGATACATGTCGGCCTGAGCCGCCGAGGGCGCCACTTCCCGGAAATCCAGGGTTTGGATTTCTCCGTCTACTCGAATGACGGCGAACCCGCCTCCACCGAGATTACCGGCAGTCGGATGAACGACCGCCAGAGCCAGCGCGGTAGCCACTGCAGCATCGACCGCATTGCCCCCAGCCTCCAGCATCTCGATCCCAGAAGCGGTCGCCGCCGGCGCGGCCGAGGCGACCGCGCCTCCCGTGCCCGAGGGCGCGACGGGATGGGCCGCCCAGGACTGAGGGCACACACAACAGAGGATCAGGCTCGCAAGAACCGTCGAAAACCGCAATATAGACTTCATTGAAGCAGTCTAACCCGCTCTATATTCCGATGAGCCGTCCTGTCGCGAAATACGTCGCCGAAGCGTCGGACTCTCGGTCATTCCCATCGCCCGTTCAGCTTCGGCGCCTTCCAGATCACCACTATCCGCCAAAACGCCAAGACACCATCGCCGATCTGCGGGACTTTCGAGATCACCGATGAGGTCAATAGCCTCCCCGATATCCACGGGCAAACCGTCCCCCAGCAGTGCGACCAGCGCCCGCCGCCGGGGCCATCCTTTCGGGAAAGCCTCGACCAGATGTCTGCATTCGCCAACGGCAGGAGCGAGAGCCGGGATCGCCTCCCGGAGACACACGAGCCGATCCACCAATGACACCTCATCCTTGAGGTCCTCAACGAGGAAACCGATGTCGACGCTGCCGCGCTCGGAAGGTCTGATCTCAACATCTGGCGTGTCGGCTTCGGAAACAACCGGCGATGGCTCTGATATTTCGTGGACGACCTCCATCGCTCCCTCAGGCGCAACAGAGTCGGTCTCAGTGATTGGTTGATCGACCCTGGTCGGTTCGGCCGCCGCCTCGCCAACCACCGAATCCTCGTCTTCGACCGGTAGTGGAGGCGCCTGAAAATTCGGCGCCACTGCAGTTGCTTCGGTCGAGTCCGCCAAGAGGTCCAGGATCTCTTCGTCCTCGGCCACTTCCGGCCCGAAGGCTTCGGCGACGGCATCGGCGCCACGTATCAGGATCTGATCTCGGGTCTCGGGGTCCCTGAGTCCAGCCATCACATTGGAGAGCCCCTCATCCCCTCGGTCCCGGAGGCTGTTGAGGAATTGCAACATCAGCGCCGGGGCCACCCCACCCTTCTTGGCGGCAAGGTTCTCCAGCAGATCCTCGGCCCCCTCGAATCCCGCCTCTTCGGCCAGGGCCATTCGGTCAGCGGGGCTGAGTCGCCGGACCATTCGCCACGCCCTCGCCAGGGCCTTCGCCTTGGCCACGGGCGAAGCCGCCCCCTTGAGTTCAAAGACCATTGCCGCCAGTTGCTCGGGAAGGCCCATCTATTCTCCGCCGAATACCTGTCCTGACTTCTTCCCGGCCCGAGGCTTGGCGCCGCTTTCGGCCTTGTCCGCGACCGCCCCGGGCAAGCGTGCAAGATCCCGGAGCATCTTGTCCATGTCGACTCCGGAGAGCTGCTTCATGATCGGCCCCAACTGAGTCATCACCTGGATGACATCGTCGGTCAAACGACCGGCGCCGGTTCCGTCCCCCGGGTTGCCGCCGGTCGAAATGATGGTCGTCTCGCCGGCCCGGGCCAGGGGCTCGGACACCGCCGCGGCAATTTCCGGGAGAATCTTGAGAGCCTCGATCGAGAGACCTGCCTCGTTGTAGAGCTTGAGCGCTTCGGCCAAAAGCCGCCTGGCCTCGGCCTCAGCCTGCCCCTTGGCCTGGATCGCCTCGGCCTCGGCCAGACCAATCTGGCGGCGCTGCACCGATTCGGCTTCGGCCTTGGCGATACCCTCGGCCTGGAGAGCCTTCGCCGATTCTTCGCGGCGCGTACGTTCCGCCGCCGCTTCGCGCTCAATCCGATACTGCTCGGCGTCGGCGCCACGCTCGGTCTGGTATTTCTCGGCATCGGCCAGCTCCCGGACCGAGGCGTTGAGCTCCAGCTTCTGACGCTCAACCTCACGCTCGGCGATGCTGATGTTCTGGACCTTGATCTCCATCTCGCCGGCTTTGACCGCCTGGGCGTCGGCGACGTCGACCTCTTTGCGAATCGATGCCTTCTTGAGGCTCAAGGCCCGGTCGCTCTCGGCGATCTCGGTGTCGACGTTGAGGCGCTTCTGTTCCTTCTGCTGCCGCGCCTGCTCCTCTTCGATAGCCGCATCGCGGTCGGCGTTGGCCGTCGCGATGCGGGCGCCCTTGAGGGCCTCCTGGATCTTGGGCTGTCCCAGGGCGTTGAGATATCCCTCGTCGTCCTGGATCGCCTGGAAAACGAAGGACCGGAACTCGAAACCCATGCCCTCGAGATCGACGTGGGCCTCGTCACGGACCTTCTCCTGAAAGGTCCTCTGGTCCCGGTAGAGTTCCTCGACCGTCAAGGTTCCGACGATGCCGCGAAGGTGGCCCGCGACGGTCTCCTTGATCGTTGCCTGCACATCGTCGACCGGCATTCCGAGGAAACCTTCGGCTGCTTTCCGAATGTGCTCGACGTCGCCGTGGACCTTGACCTGCGCCACGGCCTTGACGTTGATCGGGATGCCCTGGATCGTGTAGACGTGCGGGAGGTCGATCTCCAGCGTCATCATTCGAAGCGACAAGACCTCGTACTGTTCCCACGCGGGCCATACGAATGTTCCGCCGCCGCGAATGATCCGGAAGCCCTCGATCTCGCCCTTTTCGGATCGGACCTTACGGCCCAGCAGCTTGCGCCGACCGAAGACAATCAGGGCCTCGTCCGGCCCCGCCTTCTTGTAGCGGGTCCGCATGATGATGTACGCGATGAAGAGAAATACCGGAAAAGCAAACAGGAGCACGGCAAAAAATTGGAAACCCATCAGAGTCCTCCTCGATTGATGGCTGCTATCATATCCCGTCGCTCCGTGTTTTGGGCGGCCGGAGGATCGATGACCTGGAATTATTCCGAAAAAACGACGCAACTGTTCATGGACGCCGTCCAGGGCAAATATGGAACCCATTTGGGGGAGATCGAAAACCCCGACGGCCTGGGCGAGCACGGCTCGATCGCCTGTGGCGACGCCCTGCGTTTCAGCTTCCGTGTCGAACGCCACCCAACCGACCCTCTCCAGGACATCATCGTCGAGGCTCGCTACCTGACCTTCGGCTGCACCTCAGCCATTGCCGCGTCCGAGGCGATGTGCCGGCTTGTCGAAAAGGGCAACTTCACGCCGCTCGAGGCCCTGAAAATCACCAATCAGGACATCGTCACGTATCTCGGCGGCCTGCCTCAGGCCAAGATCCACTGCTCGGTGATGGGCGCCGAAGCGCTGGAGGCCGCTGTCTTCGATTGGGCGCGCAAGCGCGGGGTTTCCCTCAACGATCTCGGCATCGACATCCACGAAGACGAGATCGAGGAGGGGCGGCTCGTCTGCCAGTGTTTCGGGCTCTCCGAACCCTACATCCGGCGCAAGATCAA
>JBDLIO010000258.1:0-4874 GCA_039714865.1 Acidobacteriota bacterium
CTGTCCCGCTACGTCGCCGCCTGCGAACAGATCTTCACCGAGGCCGGGCTCGAACCCACCCTGCACGCCAACGGCACCAACATCGAAGGAGAGTGGGACGAGGTCATGGCCGCTCTGAAGCACTGCCACGAGGTTCTGCATTCAATGGGCGCACCCCGAGTCGCCACCAACATGCGTCTCGGAACCCGTACCGATCGCACCCAGACCATGGACGAAAAGCTGGAGGCGGTCAGGTCGAAGATGGGTTGGCGTGATCGAACTGCTCGCTGAAGGTGACCAGGCCGATGGCCTTCGAAAGCCGGCTTTCGGATGCCATCGTCCGGCACCTTAGCTCGCGGCCCCGTTGAAACTCCAAACTCGGACTTAGAATAGGATGCTCGAGAGTCGCCCCGATCTCCTGCTACCATCCACTGGCCCGATTTTGGGCTGAAGGAGTCCCCATGCGCCTCGCCACCTGTGTCCGAATTACCATTTCCACCCTGTTGTTGCTGGTTTCCGCCAACGTCCTGCCCGCCTGCACCAACATCCTGGTCACAAAAGGCGCCTCGGCTGACGGCTCGACGATGATCACCTACGCCTGCGACGGGCGCTTCCACCCCCACCTCCGGCGCTCAGACGCGAAAGACAACGAACCGGGAACCGAACTGGAAATTCGCGAATGGGGCGGCAAACTCCGGGGGGCTATCCCTGAGGCCGAGCACACCTATGCTGTCGTCGGCCTGATGAACGAGCATCAATTGACGATCTCGGAGACGACGACCACCGGCAGGGAAGAACTCCAGAACCCCGAGGGTCTGATCCACTACTGGGATCTGATGAAACTGGCACTCAAGCGGGCACGAACGGCCCGGGAAGCAATCGAGGTCATGACCTCCCTGGTCGACGAGTTCGGCTATCGCTCGACCGCCGAGAGCTTTTCCATCGCCGATCCCGACGAGGTCTGGCTGATGGAGATGATCGGCAAGGGCCCCGGCCGAAAAGGGGCGATCTGGGTCGCCCGTCGTATTCCCGACGGGTTCATCTCGGCCTACGCCAACGGCATCAGAATCCGGCAGTTTCCGATGGACGATCCCGAAAACTGCCTCTTCGCACCGGATGTCGTCGACTTTGCCGTTGAAATGGGCTTCTGGAAGGCCGATGACAAGCGCCCTTTCAGTTTCGCCGAAGCCTACGACAACCCAACCGTACAGAGCCGCCGTTACACGGCCTCGCGGGTCTGGTCGGTCTTCCGCCGAGCCGCTCCCTCCCTCGAAAGCTCTCTCGATCCCGCATACCACCGCGGTGACCCCCGGGCCAAACCCTATCCCCTGTGGATCAAGCCCGATCAGAAACTGTCGACTGCGGGTGTGATGGCACTGATGCGCGATCACTACGAAGGCACACCCTGGGATATGACTCAAGGCCTCGACGCCGGCCCCTACGCGACTCCCAACCGCTGGCGCCCGATGACCTGGGAGGTCAGCGGCGAGCAGCACTCATGGGAGCGCCCGATCTCGACCCAGCAGACGGGCTTCTCATTCGTCTCCCAGAGCCGATCCTGGCTGCCCGATGCGATCGGAGGCGTCTACTGGTATGGCCTCGACGACACGTGGACAACCTGCTACGTGCCGCTCTACGCCGGCATCACCGCCTTGCCCGAGTCCTTCACCGTCGGTTCACTCGGTGAGTTCAGCTGGGACTCCGCCTGGTGGGTCTTCAATTTCGTCGCCAACATCGCGAACCTCAAATTCTCCCACATGACGCCTGAGATCCTCGCCCTCCAGCAAGAAATCGAAGGGGAGTTTTTCACCATGCAACCGGTGATCGAAAAGGCCGCCCTTGAGCTGATGGGGACAGATCCCGATCTGGCTCTCCGGTTTTTGACCGATTATTCGGTCAACCGCGCCGAGAGCGTCGTCATTCGGTGGAAGGCACTGGGAGAGCACCTGCTGATGAAATACAACGACGGCTATATCAACGAAAAAGGTACCGAACCCGAGCGTGGGTACCCCGATTCGTGGCTCGAGGAAGTCGTGCGCTCACGTCCCGAACAGTTCCACCTGGACCAAAACCAAGAGCCGGAAATCGTCCTGCCGTACTAGATTCGAAACTCGAAACTGGATACTGGAATCAGTCGCTGTCTGCCGACGCTGCCGCTGCCTCTCCACAGCAACCCCGCCGGCAGTACAATGGAATGATGAGTCTGACGAACGAGCCCTTCACCTTTCATCCGCCCCAGCACCACAGGAACCTCCGCCTGGCGATGGGGGCCCTGCTCTCAATGCTCGCCATCGGCGGCGCGGCTTTCGGGGCAGCCGTCATCTGGTTGCCACGATCCCTCAACTACGAGGTGGCGGATGGCCAGGTGGTCATCACCAGCGGACTGGATATTCGACCCAACCGCCGGCAGTACCCGCTCAACTCGATCACTTCGGCCACGGCCGTCCGGCTGAAGCCGGGCAAACGCGTGGCCGGCACGTCGCTGCCGGGCTACTGCGCCGGCCACTACTCCTTCCCGGACCTCGGTGACTGTACGCTTGCAACAACCTGCTCACCCGACGCCGTGGTCCTCCACGTCAGCGGAGGAGACCGACCCATCGTCATCACGCCCAGTCAACGGGAGACCTTCCTCGCAGCGCTCACAGGGAAAGGACAGTATTCCGAGACGGTCCTTTTCGACGACGACAGCAGCGTGTGGCTTGGGCTCAAGGCCATGACGGCTCTCGGCGTGGCCGTCACCTTGCTCGTTCCACTGCTGTTCTTCCTTTCACCCAGCAGGTTGCGCTACAGAGTGACTCCCGGCCACGTAGAGATCGACCTGACCTTCAGTACCAAACGCTTCAGCGTATCCAACTGCATCGCCAGACTCTACGATCCGGAGACCTCTTCCAAGGTCATGGGGTCATCCCTGCCCGGATATCACTCGGGCCGATTCTCCCTGGACGGCATGGCCACCCGCGTCTTTGCAACACGGTTGACCGAAGGGGTCCTGATCGAAAGTCCCGACCTTCGGCTCTTTCTCAACCCCGAAGACCCCCACGCCTTCCTCGAGGCCCTGAGAGCCCTGGGCAATATGGAGATTGAGTAAATCCCGAAACTGGAAACTGGAAACTCGATACTGGCTTCTGGCATCAGGCTTCGGAACGAGTCCAGAACAAGCTGGCCGAAGACGGTACCCAAGTCGATACTGGAGATCGAGCCGTCCCTCGCTCACTGCCGTCAAGAGACATCATGCTCAGATAGCGAAGCATGAGACTCTTCTGCCGGACCAGACCTTCCGAACCAGCCAAGACGAGTATCAAGTTTCGAGTATCAAGTTTCAGTTGTTCTCGGCGTCACCCATTTGTTGTAAATCACCAGCGACACCGCAGTTGTCCCGGCCAGTGCAGCAAACAGGATCCACATCAGATCGGGCCGGTTGACCCCCTGAGGTCCGAAGTGCTGATAGGCCAAACCGGACAGCAGTCCGCCGAAGAGATTGCCAAGGGCCACGCACCAGTAGAAATAGCCCATGTACATACCGACTTTTTCCGGCGGTGCGATTCGTCCGGCGTACTCTTTTGAGCGAGGACTGGCCATCATCTCACCGACCGAGAAGACCAGGATGGCGGCAACGACAACCCAACCGCTCATGCCGACCAGGTAAAGACCGAAGCTGGCGATCGTGACGCATACCCCCGCGATGATGCTTGTCAGAGGCGAGATTTTTCTCAGGAAGAAAGAAATCAAGATCTGGAAACAGATGATGCCGAAAGCGTTGAGATTGATCAGGTGTTCGGGCTTGATCTGGCCGTGCTCCAGTACGGCGCGCGACCAGTTGGCGGTGTCGAAACCCAGACTCTGGGCGCCACCGGTGATCCAACCGGCCAGAGGCCCAAACGAGGTGATCAAATCCGAGGTATCGACGTAGTCTCGGATGTACTCCGGCAGGGTCATGAAGATCTGATTGAAGGAGACCCAGAAGCCGGCCATCAACAGCAGAAACAGCAGGTAGCGCCCCTCGCCGATCGCCATCGGCTGGAGAAACCAGGACCGGTTCCCTCGTTTTTTCTGACCGGGTCGTAACAGAACATCCAGAATCAGATTCCCGGCGAGCCAGCCGGCCGCAACCATCCCGACCAACGAGAAATCCCACCACTTGGAGCCCATGACCAGAATGACCAACAGACCGGTGATCAGAATGAAGAACCGCAAATTGCCGACGACCCCGACCATGCCCCTGAAGACCTCGGCCAGGGAGCGCTCACTCTCGGCCTCGGCATCCCGGGGCGGCTCCCGGTAGAGCAGCATGCAGACGATCGACATGATCACGATCCACCCGGCCGACGCATAAAAGACCAGATTCCAACTCCAGCCGCGCACGATGCCCGCCACGATCGGTCCTATGAACCCACCGATGTTGACCATCATGTAGAAGATGCCGAAACCGATCGAGCCGTTTTCCTCGTTGGTCGACTTCGCCACCGTGGAAATCACTACCGGCTTGAACATCCCGTGGCCGACGGCCACCAGAAAATAGGCGCCGAGAAAGGGCCAGAACCCTCTGGGCAACGACAGCAGTAAATAGGCCGGCGCCATGACAGCCGCCGATGCCAGGAACATCAACTTGTAGCCGTAGCGATCGGCAAGTGCCCCGAACACCGCCGGAAAAAGGTAAAGGAAAAAGGTTGCCAGGCCCTGAATTACGCCACGATCAGCCGAGGAAAAACCCAGGCCCCCATCGGCCACCGAGCCGGTCAGGTACAGAGTCGAGACGGCGTAGAAACCGTACCAACCCATACGTTCGAAGATCTCCATCGAGTTGGCGGCCCAGAAGGCGCGAGGGAATTGACGAAGCACACCGGTCTTTGCAGTCATGCTGGCTATCCTCGGGGAACAGAGACATCGTGTCAATA
>JBDLIO010000259.1:0-4862 GCA_039714865.1 Acidobacteriota bacterium
ACATCGGTGACGTGTGGAAGAACTCGTACAGCGAGAACACCAGCCAGAAGGTGTGGGCGGCCAAATACACGGGGCGGCATCCCAACCTGGTGGCGCTGGAGCTGTCCAGCTTCAAGTGCGGCCATGACGCGCCCATCTACGCTGCGGTTGAAGAGACGGTGACCAACACGCGGGCCGGAACGGTCAAGGCTCGCCGGCGGGCAAGTCTGTCACCACAGTTTGGGGGCAGGGTCGTCGAACTTCCTGTGTCGGAAGGGGATCATGTTGCTGAAGGTCAATTGCTGCTGAGAATGGACGGGGCGGTCCAGCAGGACCAGTTGGCCCTGGCAATCGAGGATATCCGGGCCGCCTCGGCTCGCTCGGAAGAGGCATGCCTGATCGCCGTGCTGGCGGCAAAAGAGCTGAGTCGCCAGGAGGGATTGCATCAACAAGGGATTGCCAGTGAGGGCGCCATGGATCGGGCCGTCAGCGAACGAGACCGGAGTGAGGCTGCCTGTCGTGCCTCCCGAGCGGGTACGGAGTTGGCCCGTGCCCGTGAGGCTCTGGCTCGCACGCAGCTCGACCAGACTCGAATCGTGGCGCCGTTCGACGGTGTGGTCGCCGAAGTCAGCACCGAGGTGGGGGAGTGGATCACGCCTTCCCCGCCGGGTCTTCCCATTCCTCCGGTAGTTGATCTTCTCAATCCACATACGCTCTACATCAGTGCTCCGATTGACGAGATGGATGCCGAGAGGGTCCGGGTCGGACAGGCATGCCGGATCTCGGTGGATTCACGGAGAGGCGAGTCTTTCAAGGGCCGTCTGGTCAGGGTGGCGCCTTATGTTCTTGACGTCGTCGAGCAGAATCGGACGGTCGAGATCGAAGCCGAATTTTCAGACCTGGAGGTCGTTGCATCCCTGCTGCCCGGAACGTCCGCTGATGTCGAGGTGATCATCGAGCGCCGCGGGGACGTTCTTACGGTACCCTCCACAGCGGTCGCGGACGGCAGGAGGGTCCTGGTGGTCGTTGACGGAGTCCTGGAAGAACGGGAGGTCGTCAGCGGGCTGGGAAACTGGCGGACGATTGAGATTATCGAGGGACTGAACGAGGGCGAGACGGTCGTCACCCTCAGGCGTTCCGCCAAGTTGTTACCGGGTGTCGAGGTTGAGATCAAGGAAACACAGTGATCGAACTGATCGATCTCTGCCGTACCTACCGCATGGGGTCTGAGGACGTTCATGCCTTGAGCGAAGTGACTCTCAACATCGACCAGGGTGAGCACATCGCCGTCGTCGGCCCCTCGGGATCAGGGAAATCAACGCTTTTGAATATTCTGGGGTGCCTGGACCGGCCGACCTCCGGGTCCTACCGGTTTTCGGGGCGAGAGGTGGCGGATCTCGGGGAAGTCGAGTTGTCCCTTCTTCGACAGGGCTGGATCGGATTTGTTTTTCAGTTCTTCCACCTCTTGCCACGCCTCGATGCCGTGGGCAATGTGGAGGTGCCGATGATTTTTTCCGGTGTGGGACGGGATGAGCGTCGGCAACGAGCCCGCCGGGCCCTCGAATCCGTCGGCCTGGAACATCGTTTGACTCACAGGCCGGAAGAGCTCTCGGGTGGAGAACGGCAGAGGGTCGCGATCGCGCGGTCTGTGGTGATGGGTCCCCGGCTCCTGCTGGCTGACGAGCCGACCGGGAATCTGGATCGGCATTCGGCCGAAGAAATCATGGAACTGATCGAACGAATGAATGCCGAAGGACTGACGATGATTGTCGTCACCCATGACCCTGCGGTTGCAGACCGTGCCGGCAGGATCATTCGGCTCGACGACGGTCGGGTAGTTGACGGCGGGGAATGAGAATTCTCGACCTGATCCGCTTCGCGATCGGGGCACTGGTGGGCCATCGATTGCGCACGGTATTGTCGGTCGCCGGGGTGTCGGTCGGCATCGCGGCCGTCGTTGCGCTGACCGCTCTTGGAGAGGGCGCACGCCGGTACGTCACAGGGGAGTTCGAGGCGTTGGGCGCCAACATTCTGATCGTGATTCCGGGGAGGGTAGAAACTACAGGGGCCATGCCCTTCGGGGGCGTGACCCACGACCTGACTCTTGACGACGTTCGTGCGATGAGAGGGCGCCTCAGGTATGCCCTGCGGGTGGCGCCGTTGGCGATGGGAACCGAGACCGTTCGATTCGGAGGACTTTCCCGGTCCCTGCCGGTGGTCGGAACCACGTCGGATTTTCGGGAGATTCGTCGCGTGACGATGGGCGCCGGCAGCTTCTTGCCCCAAGGCGACATGGACCAGGGCGGCAACCAGGTTGTGTTGGGGATCAAGGCGGCCGAGGAACTGTTCGGGTCCGCCAATCCCCTCGGGCGAGCCGTTCGAATCGGTGAATGGCGTTTTCGGGTCATCGGGGTCATGGCGCCGCGCGGGCGGGGTTTGGGTTTTGACTTCGACGACCTGGTGATCATCCCGGTGAAAACCAATATGGCGATGTTCAACAAGACGACCTTGTTTCGGGTCTTTGTCGAAATCGCCGGCGCCGATGCCATGAGGGCGTCCGAGGATGAGTTGGAAAGCCTGATGGAGGAACGCCACAGAGTCAAGGATGTGACGGTCATCGCCCAGGATTCCGTCGTGCAGTCCTTCAGTTCGATTCTCGGTGCGATGACTCTGGCGCTGGCCGGCATTGCATCGGTATCTCTGGCGGTTGCCGGAATCGGCATCATGAATGTCATGCTGGTTTCGGTCAGTGAGCGACGAACCGAAATCGGACTCTTGAGGGCACTGGGCGCCGGGAAACGACAGGTCTTGACTGTTTTTCTGGTGGAAGCGGTCATGCTGTCCGGGATTGGAGGGCTTCTCGGCCTCGGGATCGGTCTGGCCGCGGTGGCTGTTTTTGTTGAAATCTACCCCGCCTTTCCTGCGGCACCGCCACTCTGGGCCATCGTGACCGCGATAACGATGTCGCTGGGCGTTGGTGCTGCTTTCGGCGTGTTGCCTGCGAGAGATGCGGTCAGGCTCGATCCGGTTCAGGCGTTGGCGAGGAGGTAGGATTTTGGATCGTCTCCTCTTCGCCCTCAGCGCACTTGTGGGACATCGACTGCGGTCTTCGCTGTCGGCCCTCGGTGTCGCCATCGGTGTGGCTGCCGTCATACTGCTGACCTCCCTTGGCGAAGGAACAAGGGACTACGTCATCTCCCAGTTCACACAATTCGGAACCGACCTCCTGGCGGTCAATCCCGGAAAGGTCAAGACGTTCGGTATGCCGGGTATGCTCGGCGGAACCACTCACAAGTTGACGATCGACGATTCCGAAGCCCTTCGGCAGATTCCGGGCGTCAAGAGCCTGGTGCCCATGGCGATCGGGCAGGCCCGGGTCGAGGGGGGCGGGAAGGGGCGTTCGGTCTTCATCTACGGGGTCGGTCACGAGGTCCCCGAGACGTGGCAGTTTCCGGTGGGGCAGGGACGGTTCCTGCCGGCGACCGATCCGCGCCGCAAGGGGGCAACCGCGGTGTTGGGGCCCAAGTTGTCTCGGGAACTC
Source organism: Acidobacteriota bacterium (assembly GCA_039714865.1). Classification (GTDB taxonomy): domain Bacteria; phylum Acidobacteriota; class Thermoanaerobaculia; order Thermoanaerobaculales; family Sulfomarinibacteraceae; genus DAOWGJ01. The sequence goes on from JBDLIO010000259.1 coordinate 3,521, forward strand.
TTCGGAGAGGCGCAGGCCCTCGGTCGAAGAGTGCGAATCGCCGGCGCCGGCCTTCTGGTGGTTGGGATCATGGAGCCCAAGGGCCAGCTCCTCGGCTTTGACCTTGATGACGCCGCCTACGTGCCGGTGGCCACGGCGATGGATTTGTTCAACGTCGATGAACTCAATGAGATCGACGTTTTGGTGGAAAATGCCGAAATGATTCCCTCAGTCGTCGACGGTATTCGAGACCTTCTGGTTGAGCGGCACCGGGGTGAAGAGGATTTCACAATCACGACACAGGCGGAGATGCTGGATACCTTCGGCCGAATTCTCGGCATCATCACGGTGTCGGTCTCCGGGATAGCGGCGGTGTCGCTGCTGGTGGGTGGCATGGGCATCCTGACGATCATGTGGATTTCCGTCACGGAAAGGACCCGGGAGATCGGACTGCTGCGTTCACTCGGTGTGACTCCGGGCGGTATTTCTCGTCTTTTCCTGACGGAATCGATTGTCGTGGCATTGTTTGGGGGTCTGATCGGCATTGCCTTCGGTCTCGGCGTTGCGGCGATCGCACGATTTGTGATTCCGACGATGCCTTTGAAGACGCCGCTGACTGCAGTCGCCGCCGCCATGGTGATGAGTCTTGCGGTCGGAATTGCATCCGGGTGGCTTCCGGCCCGGCGTGCGGCCCGGCTGGATCCGATTGAGGCCCTCCGGGAAGAATAGGGAACCGCCAAGACGCAAAGACCACAAAGAGAGAAGAAAATGAACCACGAAGACACGAAGCGCACAAAGAAAATATCATAAGAGCTGCTTGCAAAATTCGTTGAGGCACGATGCGGGGCGGTACCCGCACTGATTCCTTTCGGATGCGAAACCTCTCCACGCGCGAGCCTCATTATTCCTATTTTCCTCTTTGTGCCCTTCGTGTCTTCGTGGTTCCACCTTTTCTTTGCGTCTTGGCGGTTCAAAATGGTCTCGGACCAGCCAGACGGCTCTTGCCATCCACGCGGCAAAAGACTAGTCCAGCTTGAACGCAACCTCGAGACTGGCCTGCCACTCAATCTTGCCGTCCGATCCGAGTCCCCCGCGAAGCTCCTTGACCTCGAACCAGGCAAGTCCCCGAAGGCTCTCGCCGGCCTTGCTCAGTCCATACTCAATGGCTTTCTCGTAGGACTCCGAGGAGCATCCTACGACCGTAATCTTCTTGAAAACCTTGTCCGACATGTTTGCCTCCATGTGAATACACAACACCAACAGACCCTGAGTTGATTCCCGGTGAGGCTGGAAATAGAGGGAAGTAATCACCTTCGTTGGAGAGCTGAACAGCAGGCCCTGAAGGACCTGCCTACAAGGGGCC
>JBDLIO010000260.1:0-4825 GCA_039714865.1 Acidobacteriota bacterium
GGTGACGACGGCTGATTTCTCGGCACACAATAAATCTAGAGGCCGGCGCATCGCGCCGGCTTTTTTGTTGCTGTTCTTCCTGTGGCCTGTTGCTAGAGTCTGAGCTGAGAGCTGAGCCTCTTGCAAAAACACCAGAATAGCCACAAAAAGGCACAAAGAAGAGAGGCAAAAAGCCCGCTGGGACTGCATGTGGGAGCGCGGGCCTCCAGGCCCGCATCGTGTCGATTGATTTTTGCAAGAAGCTCAGCTGATAGCCGATAGCTGCTACAGTGACGGACGATGGATCGAAGGGTCTCGGTATTTGGGGTTGGCTTAGCGACCGTGAGCGTGCATCTCGGGTTGGCGGCCGTCGCTCGGCTGGCAGGCCCCAGGGTTCTCTGGGGTGATGAAAAGGCCTATCTGAGCTCAGCGGTTGCTGTTCTTCAGGGAGACCCCTCGTGGTGGCCGGTCCCATTATGGCCACCCCTTTATCCTCGGTTTCTGGCGGGGATTCTTGCGGTGTCCGGTGTCAATCCGGTCGGTATCACCGTCGTGCAGACGATTTTACTCTTCATTGCTGCCGTGATTTTTGGGGATCTGGTCCGTCGTTGGACGGGCGCTCGTTCGGCCGGTATGGCGGCGTTCCTGATGATGGCTGGATTCCCGTCACTGGCAGCCTTTAGTCGGTTTCTGTGGCCTGAGGTTCTGCACCTGGTATTGCTCGTGGCCGCCGTTTGGATCTTGGTCGTACGGCGGGACAGCCATTTGTGGTTGGCTCTTGCCGGGATCTCCCTGGGGTTGGCTCTCCTGACCAAGAGCCTCCTGGGACCGTTTCTGCCGGTGCTGCTCGGGGCGGCATTTATCGGTGACCGTGGCCCTCGGCGCATCCTCCGTCTGACAATTTGTGTGGCGGCGATTGTGGTCGTTATCGGTCCGGTGATAGGCCTTCAATACAGGCGGGTCGGTGTGCCTGTGATTGCCGATTCTTCGGCCTTTAATCTGTGGGTCGGCCTAAACGACCGCGGGATGAAGAGCTTCGAAGAGCCTATCGTCACCAAGGCCTACAGAGAATATTGGGCCTGGGACGGGACATTCGCAGAGCGCAATGCCCGTGCGCATCGCCAGAGTTTGCAGTTGATACGAGAGCGCGGCATGGGAACGGTGCTGAAGGCTCAATTCGGGCGGCAATATGCGCGCCTGTTCGACAAAGACAGCTACCTGACCGAGCAGGTTCCGGGAGGGGCTGCGGTGGAACAGGGATCGGGCTTCGTGGCTCTGGGACCGAGAGTTTCTGAAGGTGTCCGCAGAGTTTCGTACGGAACCTACGCTCTCCTTTTGATGACAGCACCACTGGGTTTCCTGGTGTGGCCCTTTGCCGAGAGGCGCTGGCCTCGGGTGCTGCTGTTGTTTCTCCTCTACAATTTGGCGCTGTTCCTGGTCCTGCACGTCAAAAGCCGGTACAGGATCCAACTGATGCCGGTTTTCTTCCTGGGTTCCTCTGCGGCCATCGCGTGGTTCGAGGCCGGCTTTGAGGGGCGCATCTCGCTTCGCCCTGTCGTGGGGAGGCTGGGGGTGGCCGGTGTCGTGAGTGCGGTTCTGCTGTGGCTGGCTTTTTGAGGCATGACAAACTGACATCGGGAACGAGAACGGGCGCGGGCTCGGGAACAACGTCTGGTTTCTACGGCACCGCCAGGTCGCACTCAGGTATACTCCCCAGCCGATGAGACCGAGGAGCCCCGCTTGACATCAGCAACGACCCGAAAGAACTCCCACCTTTGGATGACCGTCACTGCTCTCACGCTTGTGATCGGTGCGTTTTTGTCGTTCGAAGTTTCGGCGGTCCAGGGCGAAATTGAAGGCGGCGGCCGGCTGAGCCGTTTCAAGCTTTTCATCGAAGAGACCGGCGTCTACGCTGTAACATACGACGACCTGGCCGAGGCGGGTTTGAGACTTCGAGCGGTGCCGTCAAAAAGCATGGGCATGACCAATCAGGGCCAAGAGGTGCCGGTCTGGGTCGAAGACGGCGGTGACGGGATCTTCGAAGCGGGCGACCGGATCCTCTTCGTCGGCAAGCGGCTCCGGGGCGAATATTCTTACCTCGACGAATACTCCCGTTTCAACTGCTACATGTTGGATCTGGAGGCCGGTGATCCCCTCAGGGGACGCGACATCAGGGGCGGATCGAGTGGTGATGCCATCGATCTGTCGGCAGATCTATTCGTTCGAAGCCGATTCGAAGAAGACACAGTGATGGTCCGCTACCCGGAACGGCCTGACGAATCCCAGGAACGTTGGTACTGGTCCAGGCTGTCGGTGACCGACCGCGAACCATGGAAGATGACGTTGACCCTTGACGGCCTCCGCCGTGAGCGGAAGTCGAACAGGGTGGACGCCCGTGACCTCCGGAACTTGACCGTTGTGGGAGCTGCGGGCGAAGACACACGGAAAAACCTGCACGAGATCTTTGGTTCCGGGGATTCGGTCACGGCCGGCCTGGCACTTCGAATCGGTCTCCGAGGTTGGTCCAAGCCTCACAACGCCCAGGGATTGGTTCACCATCATGTGTCGATCAAGGCCAACGGCAGGGAGGTTCCACCCGCCGAGTGGGATGGGTCCGACCCCTTCATCCATCAAATCGAATTCCCACTCCACAACGCCGACTCAACACAGTTGGAGTTGGAGATCGGTATCACGCGCCGAATGGTCCCTGAGACCGACAATCTCTTCGTCGATGTTGTGATGCTCAACTGGATCGAGGTGGATTATCTTCGGGAATCCGGGCTGCGAGAAGGCCAGAGCCGATTCGATGTCCAGACGGATGGTCAGGGCGAAATACATGCAATCGACATCGTCGCAGACGGCGATGGGTGGCTCTACGGTTCGGGCGATGGGAGGGTCGAGGTCATTGACGGGCACAATCGGGTGGAGGGTCGTTCCCTCGGCCGGGGGCCGATTTTTCCGGTCGTCGGCGATGCCTATCGAGAAGTGGATCACATTGACTCTGGTTTTTCCTCGATCTTGAAAACGGCGCACCGGCAAACGGACTACATCATGATCACCCACCGGCGGTTGCTCGAGGCACTGCAACCGTTGGTCGAGTTTCACAGAGCAAACGGGCTCAGCGTCGCTGTCGTCGACGTCGAGGATATCTACGACGAGTTCAATTACGGTATCCAGCACCCCCGAAGTCTGCGCGACTTCCTCAAGTGGGCCTACGACAACTGGCAGGAGCCGAAGCCCCGGTTCGTATTGCTGGCCGGAGATGCCAGCTGGGACTTCAAGAATCTGACAGCGGATGATGCCCACTACGCCGACTGGACCTATCGGCCCGGAGAGGCCCGCCACTTTGTCAAGAACACATCGTCGTCGTATGAGGATATGGCCGACGTCAACCACCGCAACCTCGTGCCAACCTGGAGCTATCAGACCTCCCAGGGCCATGCCGCCAGCGACAACTGGTTGGTCTGTGTCGACGGAGACGATATCTACCCCGATATGGCGGTCGGCAGGATCCCGGTCACCGAACCGGACGAGTTGGCCGCAGTGATTCAAAAGACGATCGCCTATGCAGACAACGGCCCGGTGGGATCGTGGCGAAAGAAGCTCCTGTTCATTACCAACGAAAGCAAGGGCTTCCAGCGGGCCAGTGACAGGACTTCAGAGGTCTTCGAAGACCGGGGCTATTTGACCCGGAAGATCTATCCCAGTTCCGAGGAGACGGCCAACGAAGAGCATACCGTTAACATGGTCAGGGCTTTTGACGAAGGGCTTCTGATGGTTCAATTCCTCGGCCATGGCGGGCGTTACATCTGGCGAACCGGCCCCCCGGATCTCGAGAAAAACCATGATCTCTTCACGTTGGAGCACCTGGATACGCTGGCGACGACCGGGAAACTGCCCTTCGTCATCAGTCTGACGTGTTATTCGGCCCCCTTTGACCATCCGACCGCCGACTCGATTGGCGAAAAGCTCCTCAGGCTTGATGGCAAGGGCGCGATCGGTGTCTTTGCGGCGTCGTGGCGCAACAGTCCGTCGTCGAACATGGGCCGTATCGTGATGGACGAATTGACGACCCCGGGGGCAACGATCGGGGAAGCCCTGATGCGGGCCAAATATCAACTTCGAAGTCCGACGCTGGTCGAGACCTACAACCTTCTGGGCGACCCGGCGATCAGCCTCGATTTGGCGCCCGATGTTGCCCCGCCGGCCTCGGATGAAGTCGAGCAGAAGGCGAAAGTGAACGAGAGAAAACCAGAGTCCGACAAAGCGCCCCCTTCACCGGCGGATCTCAAGGCAGATCAGGGTGAAGTCGGGCAGTGTAAAATCGATGCCGATGGAAAGGAAAAGAAATGAAGAAAATCTCTTTTGGAAGAATTGTGGCTCTTGCGGTTTTTGTTATTGCCGTTGCCTGGAATTGGACAGCCGTGGCGGCTCCGGAATCCTCGCCCGGAGGACAAGGGGCCCCGGATGCATCCGAGGCCGAGGCAAAGGAAGAGGCGCCGAAGAACACCTTGAAGTGGACCACCGCCAGTGAGGTGGAGAATTTCGGCTTCGACATTTTTCGGGGCGAAAGCGAAGATGGGCCCTTTGAGAAGAGGACTGACGATCCCTTGCCCGGAGCGGGCACGACAGACGAACCGCAGTCCTATCTCTGGGAAGATTTCGACATCAAAAAGGGCCAGGATTATTACTACTATATCGAGAGCATTTCCATGGCCGGAGTCAGGGAAAGATTCAGTCCGATCATCAAGTCGCCGGCGAAGTAGCTGTCAGCTCTCAGCTGTCAGCTATCAGCTCTCAGCTGTCAGCTGTCGGTTCCGGCGCATGCAAAAGTCATGAAATAGCC
>JBDLIO010000261.1:0-4803 GCA_039714865.1 Acidobacteriota bacterium
CGGGGTCGGCAGGCACAGTTTCGTCAAGTATTCGGCCAAGGGTTTCGAGCACGGGATGTCCTCCTCGATCACCTACCTCAACGATTGGTTCATTATCCCCTTCTTTCTCTTCGGATGGCTGCCGATTGTCGTCTATTCCAGGATTCGCTCGATTCCCGAGTATTTCGAAAAACGATTCAGCCCCTCCGCACGTTTTCTGGCGACCATCCTGCTGTTGCTCTATATGGTCGGCTATATCGGGATCGGCTTTTTGACCCTCGGAAAGGCGTTGATTCCCATGCTGCCGGAGGCCTTCCACCTGGGGGCGCTGACAATACCCGTGACACTGATGGGCGCCATCATCGTCGTCGCCATTGTCACCGGCATCTACATTACCTTCGGTGGACAGACGGCGGTGATTTTCACCGACTTGGCGCAGGGGGCGATCCTGCTCTTCGCAGGCCTGATGCTCTTTGGACTGGGCCTGGCGTATCTTGGAGGTTTTCACCAGTTCTGGGAGCTTCTGCCCGTCAGTTGGCGATTGCCGTTCCCGGATTTTAATAAGCCTCCGGGCTTCAATTTTGCCGGGATCTTCTGGCAGGACGGGATTGCCGGAACGGTCGGATTCCTCTTTCTCAACCAGGGTTTGATCATGCGGTTCATGGCCTGTAAGGACGTCGATGAAGGGCGGAAGGCCGCGGCGGTCAACATCCTGCTGGTCATGCCGCTGTCCGCCATCGTGGTTGGTGGCGCCGGCTGGATCGGGAAGGCCATCGCTGTGGCTCATCCCAACGTCCTGGCCCCCAATACCTCGCCGGACCAGGTCTTCGTCGTCGTCGCGAATATCATCGCAAGCCCGGGGGTCTTCGGCTTTGTCATGGCCGCTCTGGTTGCCGCCCTGATGAGTACCGTCGATACCCTGATCAACGCAACGGCCGCCATATTTATCAATGATATCTACCGGCCGGTCAAGCGGTTCTGGAAGGAGCGCAAGGCCACGTCACGGCAGCGGGATCGGGAAGAGCTTTTCGCCGCGAGGGTCGCCTCGGTCGGTATCACGATCCTCGGTGTTGTGGCGGTTCTGGCATTCAAGAACTTCCCGACGGTTTACGAGGCCCACGGGTATTTCCATTCGACCCTGACGCCACCTCTGGCGGTGGCAGTGTTCCTGGGGATCTTCTGGAAGCGTTTCACGCCCGCGGCGGTCATTGCGACATTTCTGGGCGGCGTGGCCCTGATGATCCTGGGCGCCAGGTATCCCGGGATTCTGATCGCACCCTTCGACCATGGAATCGCGATGAACCCGGACCATCCCTACTCCTACATCAGGGCTTTTTACAATACCGTCGTGTGTTCCGGCGTCGGTATTTTGGCCGTATGGACGACCGCGTGGCAGCGGAGTTTTGCTTCCTGGGTCAAGGCCCGAGAGGGGGGGTCGAAGGTCCTCGTGGCGCTCGCCGCCGTCGGGTTGGCGGCATTCCTCGTCGTCGTGATGGGCTGGGGGAGCTTTGCGGTGGAGATCGCTGCGGCGGCTTTGGTTGTTGTCGTCATTCCCCTCGCCGTGACCGCCACGACGCCTTATGACGAAGAAGAGAATACGCGCGGTCTGACGGTCTGGTCGATCGACGTCGCCAAAAGGCTGTTCAAGGGCGGCGAGCCCAACGAATTCGGCGGTGAGCCGGTGCCGGTAAAGTGGGAATTGATCGATGATGACGGCAAGGGTCAGGTCTACCTTTCGGCCGAAGACATGGAGACACTGGAGGCTTCGCCGGGCGATCTGGTCTATCTCTGTGATGCTCGATCCTGGCTCGGCGGCCTGAAATCGATTCACTCGGTCTTCGGTGAGCCTCACGACGAGGCCGGTGTTGTCTTCGTCAATCAGTACCAGGCCGAAACCGGGCTGTTTTCCGAAGGCCGGATGCTGGTGGCGAACAAGGAGTTGTAGCCTGTTCCCGGAGGTGGGCGCGTCGATGAAGGCCGGACTTTATGTTCACGTGCCTTTCTGCTCGTCGGTTTGTCCCTATTGCGATTTTGCGGTGACTCTGGCGGGGGAGGAACGGCGGGCTGAGTGGGAGCGCGCCTTGCTGGACGAGGCCGCGATGTATGCCGAATGTGGGTTTCAATTCCACACGGTCTATTTCGGCGGGGGGACGCCCTCTGCTTTGAAGATCGATCGGCTTGCTCGGGTGAAGGACGGGCTCAGCGAGAAGGTGCAGATCGACCCGGATGCTCAGGTGTTCATCGAGGTCAATCCGGAGGATGTGACGCCGGAAACAGCTCGAGCCTGGTTGGACCTCGGTTTCTCCAGTGTCAGTGTCGGGGTGCAAGCCCTCAATGACGTGTCGTTGGGGATTCTGGGCCGCTGCCACACGGCTGAGCAGGCGCGTCGGTCAATCGAGACTCTTCTGGACTCAGGGTTTCAATCCGTCTCCCTGGACCTGATCTTCGGTCTTCCCGGCCAGGCCCGCTCGGTTTGGGAGGGACAACTGCGTGAGGCCGCCGGATTGGGCGTGCAACACCTGTCGTGCTATCAGTTGACGTTTCATGAGGGCACGGTCTTCGGCAAGCGGCGCGAGGCCGGTTTGATGACGGAGTTGGGGGAGGCGCCTCAGGCCGATTTGTATGGCACGACTCACGAGGTTCTTGGAGCGACCGGCTTTGAAGGCTACGAGGTGTCGAATTTTGCCCTCCCCGGCCACCGCTCGGTCCACAATCTGAAGTACTGGACCGGGGCCCCGTACCTGGGCCTGGGGCCTGGCGCCCACTCATTCAACGGTGTCAACAAACGGTGGTGGAACCGGAGGAAGGTGCGATTGTGGCAGCGGGAAATTGATCAAGGGCGCCGTCCGGTCGAAGGCAAGGAGCTTCTGACAGCCAAACAAAGGGCCCTCGAGACTTTGATGCTTGGGATGAGGACGGCTGACGGGGTCGATCTGGCCTGGCTCGAGAAGCGATTCCAGGCCGGTGTGATAACACCGAATGCCGGCACCCTCCGCGACCTCGAGGCGAAGGGTTTGATCAGTCGGCAAGCCGATCGAATCGCACCAACACCAGCGGGCATGGCGGTGGCCGACGCGCTCGCGCGGGCGCTCCGGATCGAGGGGGCAGAACCCGAGCCCGAGCCCGTGCCCGTGCCCGTTATCGTTCCCGATGTGAGAGGTTAACTGATCGGGCCCGATTCAGGATCAGTTAGGATCAACATGATGAATCGCCAACGTTTCATCCGGATTTGGGCGCTATGGACCGTGATCTACCTGATCCTGGCGGTTGTCGGGCCCAACGGGTTGGTGCCGGTTCCGGTCTGGCCGATGGTGTCCCAGCACCTGATGCAGGCTCGAGCATGGCTGGGACTGGATATCACGATTCCGGGCGACCGAGGCGATCCTGAGCGGGTGATCGAGGTCGCGCCTGGTCTCGATGTCACACCGTATTTTCGAAACCGGGTTGTCGGAGATCCTCGGGAAAATGCTCTGGTCGGCAATCTCGCCGTGGCCCTGCCGGGGCCGGAGGGCATCCCGGTGCCGGCACAGGAGGTATCGGGGGCCGACTCCGATCCTCGGCTGGTCGAGGCCCTGCTCTGTTACGTCGGGTTCCCGCCGGGGCCCGCGTTCTTGTTGACGCCCTTGCTGGCGGTCTTTAGGGGGGCACTGGCCACCCAGTGGCTGGGCGCGTTGTTGGGGGGGCTGGCCGTTGCGGTGATCGATCGCCTGCTGGCGACCTGGCTGGGCGTCTTCGGCGTGTCCGGAGTCAAACCCTCGGACAATATGCTCACCGTACTGGCCGGTGCGGGGACCCTGTGGATTTGGTTGGCGCCCGACGGTGGAACCTTCCTGTTTGCCCAGACGGTGGGGGTGACATTTCTGGCTCTGGCGTTGGCTCTGGCCTGGTCGGGACACCGTTGGGCCGCCGGGATTGCCTTTGCATTGGCGCTGACCAGCAGGCCGGCGATGCTCGGCGCCCTGCCCCTTTTGTTGGCCCTGCACCTATGGTATGAGCGGGATCGCCCCTCCGGGTTGCGAAGTTGGGAGGATAGGGGACGCTTCAAGGCGGCGGCGGCCCGGATGCTGCCCATGATGGTCCCTCCTCTGGCACTGGGTGGGACGGCCCTGGCGCTCAACGCCCTCCGCTTCGGCTCTCCGATGCAATTCGGCTACCGTTTCATGCTGGTGCCGCCATTTCTCCAGGAGCGTTTACTCGAGCACGGGCAATTGTCGTGGGCCTACCTCGGCCGGAACCTGCAGTTTGTCGGGTGGCAATGGCCCGTCGCCGTTCGGGACGGGGCAGGCGATCTGGTGTTCCCGTTCCTGGCCAGTGACCCTCGAGGCATGGGCCTGATCTGGGTGACGCCGGCCTTCATTGGCATCCTGGCAGCCTGGTGGGCCAGGGGTCGTCGCGAGGGGCGGTTGCTGGTGGCGGGGTGGGTGTCGCTGGTGCTGTGTTGCCTTCCGGGCCTGCTCTACTACAGCACCGGGTGGGTGCAGTGGGGCGGACGGTTCCTGATGGACGCCTGGCCGATCTTGCTGATGCTGGCTGCCGTTGGCTTGAGGCGGCTCCCGCCGGCGATGTCGATGGTGTTGATCGTGCTCTCGGTGATTTCCAACCTCTGGGCCGCCCTACTGGTGGCGCTGAGGATTTGGCCGGGCTGCTGTTCGTGAAGGCGTCGCGTTCAGGAGTTGTCCTTGCCGCCGTCATACTGGCCGGCTGGATCGGCTGCAACGCCTTCTGGAGTGCGTTCGCCGAACGCGAACAGACCCTCTACGCCTGGGACCACGTAGCCTACTGGTCGTTGACCGCCAGCCTGGCAGAGGACCTCCGCACCAGCCC
>JBDLIO010000262.1:0-4797 GCA_039714865.1 Acidobacteriota bacterium
CCTCTGGCCGCCGGCAGGCCGGGCAAATCTCAGCAACAACGACCGGTCCCTGGTCATCAGGGCGCGGACCCCCTCGGGATCGATCATGCTGACCGGCGACATAGGCTCCGACATCGAGAGGGCTCTCGCACGCACCTCGAATCTGGCTGCCGATGTCCTGCTGGCCCCTCACCACGGGAGCGCTTCATCAACCTCCGGTCGACTCCTCGATGCCGTCTCGCCTTCCCTGGTCCTGATTCCGGCCGGTCCGAAAAACCGGCACCATCATCCGCACCAATCCGTCCTTGACCGACTGTCAGACCGGGATATTCCGTTCATCTACCCGGCCCGTGACGGGCGATGCGGTGTTTTGGCAGCCGATGACGGGCAGTGGCGGGCGTATAGAGAAGCGCGGTGAACGTTCAACGTTCAACGTTCAACGTCCAAGTACGCGTTTCTGGTCACTATTGTCTGAATTGCGGAGTTCGATGCCAACGGCAAGGTGATTCCACACACGAGAGTCGTCAACGTTCATCGTTGAGCATCGACCGAGACCATTCCATTGCCATCAGCCTTCGGGCGTGAAGTTCAAAGTTGAACGTTGAGCGTTGGACGTTGGTATTGGACGTTCACCCCCTGTAACCTGTGACCCGGGAATCGCTTCGTCTTTTGGAGCAGTGGGAGAGTGAGTGGAGAACCTCCTCATCATCATGGGACCGACCGCTTCGGGCAAGAGCGGCCTTGCGGTCGAGGTGGCCGAACGGCTGAACGGAGAGATCATCTCTGCCGATGCCTTCGCCGTCTACCGAGGCATGGACATCGGCACCGACAAACCGACGATCAAGGATCAGCGGGGTATCCCCCACCACCTTCTGGACATCCTTGATCCGATCCAACCTTTCTCAGCCGGTGATTTCGTCAGCGCCGCCGACACGGCAATCGCCGCCATTCTCAAGCGCAACCGGTTGCCCATTGTGGTCGGGGGCACCCACTTCTATATCCGCTCCCTGCTGTTCGGGCTGTTTCCATCGCCTCCCCACGACCCCGATTTACGGGCTCGCCTCGAACACGACTGGGACCAGGACAGTCTGGCAGTCTTCCAAAAGCTGGCCACCCTCGACCCCGAGGCAGCGGCTCAGATCGGCCCCACGGATCGACAACGAATTCTCCGAGCGCTGGAGGTCCGGGAACTGTCCGGTGAACCGATTTCCAGCCATTGGCTCCGCCACCAGAAAGCCTTTCGTTACAACGCTCTCCTGACTGCGCCGCACCGCCCGAGGACTGAACTCTATGCTAAAATCAATGCCAGAGTAGATGAGATGTTTGCCGGGGGGCTGATTGAGGAGGTGAGGAGGATCCTCGACTCCGGAACACCGAGCGACGCTCATTCATTGAAAGCTATCGGCTATCGAGAGGTCGTCAATATGCTGTCGGGCCGAGTACATCAGGAAGAAGCCGTCGAAAGTACAAAGAGGTCCAGCAGAAAACTGGCGAAACGACAAATGACATGGCTGAGGGGGCGATGGGAAGGGCAGCTTCACTGGGTCCCCCCGCTCGAACAGGGCGGCGCCGACAACGTGTGCGATCTCTGGTCGAATTTCCTCGAAACGACCCCAAGGGCGAGGAATGAGACCCGAACCGAAATAGAAGAAAACGCGACCGATCGTCAACATCGAGGGGGACTCACATGACCAAACCCGCAGGCAGCACGATCAATATCCAGGACCCGTTTTTTTATCAACTCCGAAAGGACGAGCGAATGGTCCACGTCTATCTGACCAGCGGAAAACGACTGGCAGGTATTCTGCGACGATTTGACCGATTCGCCATTGTGCTGGAACACCAGGGTCAGGAACAGATCGTGTTCAAACATGCCATTGCCAGCATTTCTGCGGTCCCACCCTCAGAGCTGCGAAGCTGAATGGGTGATTTCATCGGCGTCATGAAACAATACCGTGCATGGGCGTCAGTCCTCCTGGGCTTGACGCTGATGGTGAGCGCCGCCTGTCAAACAACCGGACCACCTCCGGCCGCAACCTCCGGCACACTGTTGGCTGTCGACGTCCCCTCCCCACTGACCGGGCCGGGTCGCGATCTCATCGACACAACCGAGCGGAAGGCTGTCGGCGGCGCCTGGGGCTACCTTCTGTCCGGAAGAGTCGGTGAAGCACAGGCGGCCATAGCCCGATTCGACAGTCCTCAGGCCGAGTTGCTCAGACTCCAGATCAACCTGGTCGGCGGGCCATCCTCCGAACTGCAGGCGCAGCTCGAGAGCTTTGTCGAAGAACACCCCCAGTACGGTGCCGGGTGGGCAACTCTTTCGACCGCGGCCGAGCTCCAAGGAGACGAATCGACGGCCCTTCAGGCGGCTCGCCGGAGCTCTCGCCTGTGGCCCTCAGGCCCCTTTGAAGGAAGGGCGGACGACCTCCAACAACGCTGGGTGAACGACCGCGTCAATCGCGGGATCGAGGTTCTGGAGGCAGGACAACCGATGGAGGCCCTTTCTGTCACCGAACAGGCCTTGGCTCTCGATCCCGACAATCAGCCCGCCCTTCTGACTCGGGCCGAGGCTCTGGTGCGGCTCCAGCAAGGACCTGAAGCCGAGGCTACTCTCTCCCGATTGGGCGCTCTTCCCGAGGCCTTGACCCTGAGAGCCGAGATGGCTTCGGCCCAGGGACACTGGCAGCACGCGATGGATCTCCTTGAATCCCTGCCCGAAGATCACCCCGGCAAGAATCAATCTCTGCGACGGGCACAGCTGATGTGGCGGATGTCCATTCTGCCGTCTCATGTCCAGGAAGCGGTCAACTCCGCGGCCGTCACCCGGGAGGAGCTGGCCGTGATTCTCCTGGCAATGGTCCCTTCCCTGGAAGTACAACCAGGCGGCACCACGCCTTTGATGACCGATATTATCGACCTTCCTTCCCAACGGGCTATCCTGATCGCCACTCGATTGCACATCATGTCGGCCGACGGGGCTGCCATGCTCTTTCACCCACACAGAACGGTAACCAGAAGCGAATCTCAAACGGCCGTTGAAGCGGTCTGCCACCTTTCGGGGTTTTCGACTCCATTGTGGTGTGAAGCCGAGGTGAGCCATGAAAACGGGTGCATTATGATCGGTGAACCGGTCAAAGGATTGGACCTGGTCGAGGTCCTCCTTTCCATCGATGTGAGGTCCGACACATGAATCAGGATGTCAACTCCCTGCTGGCAAAAGTGGACCTCTTTTCCGATTTGGATCACGAAGAGATGGTTCAGGTGGCCGGCGTCGTCCAGTTGCGCTCCCTGGCCAAGGACACAACGATCTTCAACGCCGGCGACCCGGCCGATGCTGTCTATATCGTCGCCACAGGCAAGGTCAAGATCGTCGTCACATCGACCGACGGTCGGGACTTCATTCTGACCATCCTCGGAGCCGGCCAGGTTTTTGGCGAAATGGGCCTGCTTGAGTCGACGGCCAGATCGGCGGCCGTCATCACCGCTTCACAGGTGGAACTGTTGACAATCCACCGCCAGGATTTCCACCAGCTCCTCGGTTCGGCTCCGAGCATCTCCAGGAAACTGTTGGCTATCCTGTCGAGGCGGTTGCGCAGAGCAAACTCAAAGATGGAGAGCCTTGCCTACATGGACGTCGCAGGTCGTCTGGCCCGGTATCTTCTGGATCTGGCCCGCGATCACGGCCAGAAACTGGGTAACGGCTGGATCGTCGTTCGAAGGCCGACACATTCCGATATCGCCCACTCGATCGGCACCAGCCGCGAAACCGTTTCCCGAATGATCAACGAGTTCGAAGAGGGCTTCGGCCTTGTCAACAAGGGTAAGTTTACGTACATCAGTGAGCACTTGTTGGATTGAGGGCGAAAGCTGGGACGCTGAGAGGTAAGACAAGAAGAGAATTGAACCGCCAAGACGCAAAGGGCGCCAAGATAAGAAAAGTGAAAATGGAACTAGAACAGACCGGCCGGGTCATCATCGACTCAGCTATGCATCTCTGGTAATCCGGCGTCAAGCCTCCAGTCAATAAAAATAACTTTCCCCTCTGTGTCTTTCCTTCGTGTTCTTGGTGTCTTCGTGGTTCAATTCTTTCTCTTTGCGCTGCCTTCGCGCCCTTTGCGTCTTGGCGGTTCAACTGCGTTCCCGTCTTGCTTCCTGGCTTCCCAGCCGCCCAGCCTTCTTCCCTCACATCCTTCGCCCGAGATCAGGGCTGAAGGCGTTGGGTTGATGCGTGACGTTGAATCCGAGGCCACTGGAATTTTTCTCGACGGCGATGACGTCGAACCGGCACGGTTCATTCCACAGCCTATAACGACTGAGGTAGGCGGAGGCTGTTCGGGTCAACGCGGCCTGTTTTGAGCGGTTGACGGCGCCCAGGGCCCCCCCGAAATCTCCACCCGAACGGGCCTTGACCTCGACGAAGACAAGCTCCCCGCGGCGGCTCATCACCAGATCCAACTCTCCTGACGGACCCCTCCAGTTACGGTGCCGCAGTCGGTAACCCCGGATGAGCAACCACAACAGGGCGACCCACTCTCCGAACCGACCGAAGGAGCGGTGTTTCATGATGAGAGAGGCCCTTCCCTGGAGTCCTCCGGAATATTGAAAGGAACCTCAGGACTGAAACTCGAAACTGGAAAATGGAAACTGGATTCCCGTTCTTCAGCATTTTTCTCTTCGTTCATCTTTGCGCCGTTTTGTGGCTATTTCATGACTTTTGCATGCGCCGGAACCGACAGCTGACAGCTGAGAGCTGATAGCTGACAGCTGAGAGCTGACAGCTACTTCGCCGGCGACTTTATGATCGGACTGAATCTTTCC
>JBDLIO010000263.1:0-4782 GCA_039714865.1 Acidobacteriota bacterium
ATCGGGGCTCAACGCCGTCAGGCTGAGGGACGGATCGGTGCTCGACGAAACATTCGACTCCTACCACGAGGACACCGATCTCGCCCTGCGCCTCTCAAGACTCGGGCTGCCTTCGGCGTGGGTGCCCGGGGCGCCGTGCCTCCATCTGGGATCGACTTCCGGCAGCAGGCGAACATGGCGTCATCCCTGGTGGATCCTGGCCAACCGCTGGCGCGCACTCCTTGGGAACCTGACTCCTCTTGCCTTTGCCCTGGCCTTCCCAAGGTTGATTCAGGGTGAACTCAGGGCCGTTCGAACTCTGGCTCGGCGCAACAAGCGTGCAATCCCGGTGGCGGTTCTGGTCCTCGCAGCACTCCCGTGGCTCAAGGTCCGGGGCTGGCTTCGCTCTACGCCTGGTCCGCGGCTGCAGCGGCTTCCGAGAGGTCCGGAGTGAATATTCTCATTCTGACCGACGATCGTCTCGGACCCGTGATGGCCGGATCTGCCCTCAGGGCGTGGGAACTGGGCCGGGCTCTTCAAGCGGCCGGCCACCAGGTCCTCATCGCCGGCGCTGCGGGATCAACGGCGCCGGGCAGAGGACCCATGGTAGGTACCAAGCCAGGGTGGTCGTGGGCCGATGCCGTGCTCTCCGCCCCGTGGAACCTTCCGCCACAGGCCTTTGTACGACGATCCTTGTTGATCGTCGACGGCGTGACACCCCTGCCCGCCGAGCTGGCCGCGATGCCCCAGTCCAAGGCGGTCCGGCGTCGTACCCGCACCGCTCTGGCCCGAATTCCACTGGTTGCGGCCCGGGCCGACGCCCTGCTGGTCGCAGGCAGGGCACAGATGCACTGGTGGAGCACGCAGCTCGAACACGCTCGCCCGGAGATGCCGATTCTCGACACTCCCTTCGGCGTTCCGGCTTCGCCCCCATCTCCTGAACGGGCCGAGATCCCCGGGGTTCCCGCCCACCACGCAGTCGTCTTGTGGTGGGGCGGCGTCTGGCCCTGGCTGGACCTCGACACCCTCCTGGCAGCAAGGGCCCGGCTGGGGAACGCGCCGATCAGTATCGTTGTGCCCGTCGCCGCCCGACCGGGGTCCTCTACCCCCGCGTTCGGTGCTTCGGACCTCCGTCGGGCAGCCGAGGCACGAGGCCTCAAGGCGCCCCGGGTTGTCGGCCTGGATCGGTGGATCCCCTACGCTGAGCGCCACAGCGTGCTCAACAGGACGTCCCTTCTGGCCGTTCTCCATCGGGCCGGCCCAGAGACGACCCTCTCGTTCAGAACCCGTGCCCTGGACGGCCTGTGGGCCGGCGTTCCACTGCTCCTCTCCGAGGGTGGTGAAGTCTCCGATCTGGCCCACCACCACGGATGGGGTGGAGTGGTCCGCCCAGGCGATGTCAACGGCACAGCGGCAGCCCTCGAACTGCTTCTGACCGAGAAAGAGCAACTGCGCTGCAGGGCCAACCTCGAGCGGGCCCGCCCTTTTTGGTCCTGGAACCAGCTGCTCGAGCCGCTGGTAGACGCCCTCCCGACCCTGAGACAGAGCCCGCGAGACTCCCTCGGGCCTGCAATCATCCGATCGGCACTGGTCCTTGCGGGCCTTCGGTCAACGGCAGGTGCCGTGTGACGACTGTCGCAGCCGTCGTCGTGCGTTGGAAGGGCGGCGAAGAGGTCGAGCGGTGCCTTCGTTCGCTCATGGACAACGGCCCGCCCTCACTCACCGAAATCGTCCTGGTGGACGCAGGATCGGGCGACGGCGGCGGACAACGGCTGGCCCAGGCATTCCCTGAAATTCAGGTCGATCTCCTGCCCGAGAATCCCGGGTTTGCAGGCGCCGCCAATCACGGGGTCAAAGCAACCACCGCCGAATATATCTTTCTGCTCAACCCCGACACCGAGGTGCACCCACAGGCCCTGAAAATGCTGGTAGCGAGCCTCGAGAAGAGACCGGACCTGGCCGGTGTCGTGCCACTGTTGGAAAACACAGACGGCTCCAGCCAACACCGGTGGCAGCTGAAGGATTTCCCGACCCGAAAAGATCTCGGTCTCGGCAGATCTGGGAAGCCGGCGTTCAAGCACCGTCCCGAGCATCAGGCAACCGTCGCCCAACCGGCGGCCGCCGCCTGGCTGATTCGCCGAACGGTGTGGGATGCCCTCGGCGGCCTCGACCAGGCGTTCTTCCCGGCGTGGTGGGAAGACGTCGATTTCTGCCTCCGGCTTTGTGAGATGGTCAAAGACCCAGCCTGCGCCTTGAACGAAACCTGGCGGGTGGTACCCCAGGCCCGGGTTCGGCACGCCGGCGGCTCATCGGTCGAGAGTCTTGGAGATCAAGCCTTCCTTGAAGCCTTCTACGGCAACCTCCTGAGGTTTGCCGAACGGCACGATCCCCAACACTTACCGGCCATCCGGAGACGACTCCGCCGAGGCCTGATGGCCAGAGCCCTGCTCAAGCCCTCCCGTTTTCGAGCGTACCGGGGTGTTCTCAGGGGACTCGATACTGGGAGGGAAGGCCGTGTTGGAAACTCAAAGCTCGAAACTTGAAACTCATCGGTTTCACCCCTACCCAATCTTCATGCGCGAAGCGCACTGAGCGATAGAAACGTGGAATAATTGGCCCATCCGGCCCCAAACTCAACCGTGACTCTCGCAGGCCAATTCTCACGCGCTGCTATCGCTTTCTTACGCGCTGCTATCGCTCCCGCCGCTTCCTCAACTCCTCAATCTCCTTCAATCGCTCCCTGACCCTCGCTTCCCATCCGCGATCGGTCGGCCGGTAGAACTGCGTCTTGCCGACCAACTCGTCGGGCAGGCTCTCCATCGGCGCCACACCGCCGGGCTCGTCGTGGGCATATCGATAGCCGTCGCCGTAACCGGCCTCACGCATCAGCTTGGTCGGGGCGTTCCTCAACTGCAGGGGAATCTGGAGATTGGGACGTTCACCCACCTCGGCCTTGACCGCGCCGTAGGCTGAGTAGATCGCGTTGGATTTGGGCGCCATTGCCAGGTAAACGGCAGCCTGGGCCAGTGCCAATTCGCACTCCGGCATGCCCATGTGTTCGACCGCCGCCGAAGCCGCCGCCACCTGTTCCAGGGCCCGCGGGTCAGCCATGCCGATGTCTTCCGAAGCCATACGCAGCATTCGCCGGACGACGTACCTCGGATCGGCGCCGCCCTGGAGCATGCGTGCCATCCAGTAGAGCGCCGCCTCAACATCGGAATTGCGCACGGCCTTGTGAAGAGCCGAGATCAGATTGTGATGTTCTTCGCGACCCTTGTCGTAGACCGCCAGGGCCCGCTGAGCGACCGATGCCACGACCTTTGGGGTGACGGGATCGCCGTCTTGCACCGCCGACACGGCCATTTCCAGCAGATTGAGCGCCTGGCGAGCATCTCCTGCCGCGGTCCGTGCCATCATCTCTACCGCTTGCCTGTCGACCTCAACGCCCCGTCCCCCGATGCCTCTCTCGGTGTCGACGACAGCCCGACCGAGCAGATCTTCCAGCGCCGCCTCGTCAAGGGGATCGAGGATGTAGACCTTGACTCTGGACAGCAGGGCCCGATTGAGTTCGAAGGATGGATTTTCCGTGGTGGCGCCGACCAGGATGACATCGCCGGCCTCAACGAACGGCAGAAAGGCGTCCTGCTGAGCACGATTGAATCGGTGGATCTCATCGACGAAGAGGATCGTCAACTGCCCGTGAAGACGCCGCCGTTCCTTGGCCTCGGCCATGATCGCCCTGGCCTCCTTGACGCCCGAAAGCACGGCAGAAAAGACGACCAGTTCGGCGTCGATGGCCTCGGCCAGGAGATTGGCCAGGGTGGTCTTCCCGCATCCCGGTGGGCCCCAGAAAACCATCGAGGGCATATCTCCAACCTCGAGGAATCTCCTGATGACACCGCCCGGCCCGACGAGAGCCTCCTGACCGACAACCTCGTCGAGGTTTCGAGGGCGCATGCGGTCCGCCAACGGCGCCGGGCGGCCGGCGCCTGCGAACAGACCGGGCTGGTTTTCGGTGCTCATCAGGCCGAGGTGTCGGCGCCGCTCTCGAGCGCAGTCGCACATTCACGGCTGCAACAGACGACGTCCGAAGACAGGCTCAGGGCACGATCGGCCGGGACCAGCGTCCCGCAGTGTGCACAGGCGATCAGTTCAACATTCGCGGCCTGCCGCTCTTTTGCCGCCCGACGCCGGTCCCGGCTGCGCGCGTTGAATCGGCTGAAGTCCTCGGCACCCCTGCCAGATGCCGCCGAGCGGCGACCGATCGCCGTCAGCACCCGCCACAAGACGTAGAGCACGGCGACGATAATGATGATGCGCTGCACTACTGATGCCTCACCTGCGCCGCCAGGCCACTGAGATCCGGAATCTGGGAATTGCTCTGAGCCAACTGCTCCAGCGCACCGAGAGCCTCGACGGCCTCGTCATGCGAGTGCAGGTCGAAGTGCAACACGATCACCCGGTTGTAGACCGCCTGCCAGTGGTCGGGGGCCACCTCGATCACGTGCCCGAGGATCTCCAGGGCCCGTTCAGGCTTGCCGAGATTCCGGTACACGACAGCCAGATCCGTCAGGACGTTGACATCGTCCGGAATCGACTCGATGGCTTCTTCGTAGGACAGTCGAGCCTCCTCCCACCGCTGGGAGTCAAAATAGGTATTGCCCAAAGCGACCAGAACGCCGGCATCCCCCGGGTTTTTGGCCAGGAGATTCCTGAGCTCAACCAGCTGCCTCTCGACCTCTGCAGAAGCTTGTGAACCAGGGTTCTGACCCATCGAAGGCTGGGAGGCCGCCCCGGAGGAAG
>JBDLIO010000264.1:0-4772 GCA_039714865.1 Acidobacteriota bacterium
CCTTCATTTGGTATTTTAACTGTCTTCTGCTGCACGCTTGCGCTCAGCGGCAGCCCCACAGTCAAGAGAGCCACAACCAAGATCATTGCCTTTTTCATGCTTTCCTCCTAGTAGTTCCGGTAATCAGTCATCGAGAACGGGAGTTAATTCCAGTTCCCTGCATCCCCGGTCTCGAAGCCATCCGAAAATATGATGCCCCCAGCCCCGTTGATGCACAAGGCGCTGTCGAAGAGATAGTCGGTCTCCCAGATCCCATCGTCGTCGGTGTCTCGGGGCGACATGCCGTCACCACTGCTCGCGCTGACCCAGCCAAAGGAACATTCGGCTGCCATCGATTCGCTCTGGACCGAAACCCATTTCCGGCCGACACTACCGAGATCGCACGTTGCGGCAATGTCGAACTGGAGGAGATTGAAGCCTTCACCGTAATTCAAACCCGTATCGGTGATGACGGCCGGCACCGACAAAAGATCACAAATTACAGCGCCAGGAACCCCGGCGTTGTCCTCATAGAATTTGACGGCAAAGGTCATCCCGGCGGAGTTGCACTCGGACCACGACCCTCCGATGAACGAGAGGCTGAAGCCCCAGACATTGATCGAGGCCACGTTGAACCAGTCGGGGTCAACCGCCTGATCGATCGATTCGGCCACGACGTACTGGGCGGTTTGCCAGATGGCCTGCCCGCTAATGCCGGCAGACCAGTTGTCGTCCGGCCCATGAGCGTCCTGGCCGATCAGAAACCCGGGGTCACCTACGAGAGCGCATGTCGGCGACGGCGGTGGTGGAGTGCCCGATTCCACATGGAGCACGAAATCTCCATAATCGTGAAGGTAACCGTCCACCACGATGTAATAGGTGTTGCCGGCGGTGAGGCTCAGACTGACCAACTCGGAGTTGTAGGGACCGTCGGGGTAGGACGGCGCCTGGCAGGCATCGTCGCTGCAGTCGAGCGCCGGCGAGCCACAGACGTTCTCGTAGACGTAGATCTTGGTGTCGTAGAAAGCGTCGCCGCCCCCCGAACACGTGCTGATGTCGATGAACTCATCCACAGCCGGGGTGTAGGAATAGACCACATCGGGCGAGAGGCTGTCCGGATTCGGGCAGGTCTCGTCATAGTCGTTGGTGAAGCCGGTGGTGGTGCCGGCGTCGGTATAGGGGAGCGCGCCGATGACGGTCGCCGTGTCGCAGGTGTCACCACCGCCCATCTGTGTTGCGCCCGAACCGACCGACGGTCCGACCGTCAACATCAACACTACCAAGGTGACGATCCATGTGCTTTTCATCTTCTGACCCTCCAACAGGGAGTACTTTCTCGTGCGTCCTGGCGCCTATTCCGACCAGGCCCCAAGATCCCCAGACTCGAACCCATCTACGAAGATCCCGGACTGGTCATACGTAATGACTGACGATTTCTGTCCATTTGGTTCATCTCTATACAAAGCGAATATTTGGTGATCCAGAACCTCGACGTGAGTGAACCGGATGTCCTGTATCACATATTGGTCTCCGGTTGCATAGCTCCAATTCCCCGTTGCATCTCTCTTTCTGATGCTCATATTGGAATACTGTGACGCCTCAAAATATTCGGAGCTTGCAAGATAGAATTCGTTGGCATCGGTCACTTCCGAAAAACGGACAAAACTGACGGTTCCGCCGAATGGTTCCGTGTGCCAGGCGCCATCGAAAGAATAGATATTCAGGTTCAAATCCGGACTGATATATGCGGCGATATAGAGAATGCCGTCATTATCAATGACGATGTCCGTTCTCGAATTCGGCAGGTCAATTGAGTTCGAAGAGATGTGTGTTCCTATCATTTCCCAATTGGAACCGTTGAATTTCTTGGCGGCAAGTAAAAAGCTATCGTATTGATCGGCATACGCCGTCCATACGTTTCCTTCGGCATCGACTATGAACGACAATGCAAAGAGCTGTCCGGGAGCAATGACACCACCGCCGATGATGTCCCAGGTTGCGCCGTTGTACTTCTTGATGATGGCGCCACCTTCGGTGTTGTCCCAATAGGCGATATATGGAGTCCCGTCGGGGCCCAAGTTGAAATCCATTTGAATGAGATAGTCCGAAGTGACGAATTCGGCGATGATCTCCCAGCCCGTCCCGGTATACCTCTTGACGAAACAGGAATAGTCATAGGGTGCGGCGGTCTGAATCTCGCTGTAGGCGATGTACACCGTGTCATTGTCGTCTATTGCGATGTGATTGTCTCTGGCCCACCAGTAGTCGACCCCGGTGACGTCATCGGGACCGACGGTTTGCCACGCTATTCCACTGTATTTTACTACCCTTGCTTCATTCGGCGTGTCGTAGGTTGAATAAAATACAAATGGGTTTCCTTCTGAATCGAGTGCGATCGAGTGCCGTCTGATATCCAAGTGTGAAAAGCCGGGTTCTCCGATTTGCTGCCACTGTGCTGCTGCAGGAGTGGCCCCGAGTATTGCCGCCAGAACCAGAATAAATCCTGATTTCATGTTCATATTTCCTGTCGTTGAGACAATCACACTAAGTCGGTCTGGAGGCTGAAGAGCGGCCTCTATTCGATCTCGAAGCTCATCAGCTCGACAGGCACAGGCACCCCGGCCACATCGTCGATGTGCCAGTTGTCGCCATCATCCTGCGCCATCACAAAGGCGACATAGATTCCTTGACCGATGTAGGCGCTCAGATCAATGGACTGCTGGGAATAGGTCGTGTCGAAGTCGGCCTCGACCCACGTCTGGATTGTAGTGAAATCGGCGTGGGTCGTCTGACTCGCAGTCGAGACCCGGATCGTATACTCGGTGCCGTAGTCGCCACTGAAGGACTGCCTCATCCAGAACGTCAGCGTCGAGTCTGTGGCGCTCGGAAAGAGCTGCGGCGTCACCAGCCAGTCTTCGGCAATAGCGTTAGGGTCGATATTGTCGTACTCGATGAAGGCACTGTACGTCCCCGTGTGAGGCAAGGTACTGCTTTGCATCCACTCCTTGTAACCGAGGTCCGCGACACCGTTGAAGCTCGCCCAGCCGTCCGGGGGGAAAGTCGCACCCTCAAACCCTTCGTTGATGAGTTGCGCTTCCGCCGGAACAGTGGCGGCCAGAATGCCGGCCATCACGAAAAGGACAATTCCAATAACCCTGATTCCATGGTTCATTTCTTTCTCCTGTGCTGAGTTTGTTTCGGTTGCGACTGTGAATGCCGACCGCAAAAGGAGGCTGTCACGGACCATCTACTCTGTCAATCTTTTCGAAGTTTGCGCTGATGTACATTAGATAGAAGAACTGGAATAAATAGAATAGCGAATAGAGCCTATTTGCAGACCTTGCGAAAGGATTTCGCCTACGGTCCCGGCCGAAACCTCGGCTCACTAAAGCGGTCCCTTATCGGGAGCTGGCACCGGAATGGCAGTCCTACCCTCTACCGACCCGACCACCGCACCTCGCCCCCGACGATCGTCACCACGACGGTGACGTCATCGAGGTCTTCCTCAGGGACGGCCAGGAGGTCATCCGACAGCACGGTCAGGTCGGCCAACTTGCCGACCTTGAGGCTTCCCTTGTCGTTCTCCTCGAAGACCGCATAAGCCGCGCCAAGGGTCATGGCCTGAAGGGCTTCTTCACGAGTGAGGCTCTGATCCGGGTAGAAGGCCTCTCCATTCCCCATTTTGCGGGTCACGGCTGAAAAGAACGTCGCCACGGTATCGACCGCCTCGACAGGCGCATCGGTCCCTGCGGCCAGGACGGCCCCGCTGTTCAGCAGATCACGCCAGACATAGGCCCCGCTTTCGGCTCTCGTATCGCCCAAGCGCTGCGGGACCCACGGCCCGTCGGAGGTGCAGTGGGTCGGCTGTATCGAGGCGATCACGCCCAGTTGGGCGAACCGTGGAATGTCATCCGGGCTGAGGTGTTGTGCGTGCTCTATGCGCCACCGAAGGTCTTCGTTTTCCGGGTGGGCCTCGAATTCCGTCTGGTAGATGTCCAGGGTTTCCCGATTGGCCCGGTCACCGATCGCGTGGGTGCAGAACTGGTAGCCGTGCTCCATCGCCAGGCGCGCGGTCTCGGCCATCGAGTCCAGCGGTTCGGTATTGAGGCCGGCGCTGCCCGGCAGATCGCTGTAGGGCTCGAGCAGCCAGGCCCCGTGGGAACCCAGGGCGCCGTCGATCCAACGTTTGATTCCACGGACGGTCAGAAAGTCCTCGCCGGCACCGATCATCCGAAGGGCATGCAGGTGCGGTTCGATCACTTCGTTGGGTTCGTACAGCATCAGGCTCAAGCGAATCTGCAATTCCCCTGCCTCGGCCATCTCGCGAAAGCGCCCGGCATCCTTCATGCTGGAACCGGCATCCTGAAACGAGGTCAGACCGTTTGCCAGGCACTCTTCGGTGGCCAACTCGACTTTGCGCCGAAACAATTCGTCGGAGTCTTCGCTTTCGATGAGATCAAAAACCAGCGCTTCGGCCGTTTCCCGCAGAACCCCGATCGCCCGTCCTTCCGAGTCACGGACGATCTCCCCTCCCGGCGGGTCGGGAGTGGCCGGTCCGATTCCCGCCATTTCCAGGGCTCTGGCGTTGACGATCGCCGCGTGGCCGCTGGCATGGGTCAGCATCACCGGGTTGTCCGGTGCCACTGCGCTCAGTGAATCGTGAGTCGGAAGTCCCTCAACCGAACCCTCCGACAGTTCGGTCCACTTCTCCTGGTGCCACCCTCGGCCGAAAATCCACTCTCCCTCGGGTGTCTCGGCGACGGCCTGCTCCACCTGGTCGACGATCTCCTGCC
>JBDLIO010000265.1:0-4749 GCA_039714865.1 Acidobacteriota bacterium
AGCTGGGATATCCACGCAGCGAGGATCTCGCCCGACGGCACGGTTCTTGATCCGGAAGGGTTCCCCGTTTCCTTTTCTTCCGGCGCCGAGTCCAATCCCGGGATTGCATGCGGTAGTGGTCAGTGCCTTGTTGTCTGGGAGGACGACCGTAATGCGGACGTCGACATTTACGCCGCCCGCATCGACACCACGGGCACGGTCCTCGACCCGGCCGGTATCCCGTTAACCTCGGGAGGAGGCGACGAAGCGAGACCGCAGGCCGGTTTCAACGGAACGGACTTCGTGGTTGTCTGGGGCGATTCACGAAACGGAAACTCGGAGATCTTCACAACCCGGGTCGATGCCGATGGAAACGCCTCGGACCCCTGCGGAGTCATGATCGCTGCCGGCGACCGTAACCTTGAATATCCTTCCGTCGGCGGTGGGCCCGCCGGACGAAACCTGATCGTGTACAACGGCTTTGTGGAAGACACCTATCGATCGACCCGGGCCTGGGGCCTTTTTGTCGGGGAGGACGCATCGTTGATTTTTGCCGACGGTTTCGAGTCCGGCGACACGTCTACGTGGAACTGAGCCGAGAATAGGAGCCGCAACATTTTGATTTAGCTGAGAAAACTGTTGATCTAGTTTCCTATGTTAGAATCTAATTTAGTTGCCACGTCGAGTGACAACAGAAAGGAATGCGGTTTGAAACTGTCTGTAAATCTCACGTGTTTGGTGGTTCTGAGCTTGATCATTGTCAGCGGGAACATCGTGTCCGCAGAAGGAGGCCGGGCGGTTCTGTTTGAACAGGCCGTTGTTCCGGGCGACACTAACTACATTCTCAGCCAGGATTTCGTCGGAGTACCATTCGATGACTCAGACATCTTCTCGGCCGATGACTTCACCATTGCCGATCCCGGGTGGGACATCGGGATCATTCACGTTGACGGCTCAGGCACAGGCGATATCCTCGGAAACGCCACCGAGCTGCACTGGGCGATCTTCAGCGATGGGGGCGGGGTGCCTGACGGGGATCCCATAGGTGCCGGCAACCCGCCGGTGTGGAGCCTGTCCCTGACGCCGACCGACCCCCAGGTTGCCATCTCCGCTGGGCCGACGTACCAAACTGATATCACTCTGACCCTGGCCACGCCGCTCAGCCTTCCGGCGGGCACCTATTGGCTGACGTGTTGGGCCACGTCTCCGATCGCCGCCCAGTTCGGTTTTCAAATGTCGGACACGGGCGGGGGCGCCACCGCCCAGGTCATTCAGATGCCCGGAGGCGTGTTGGGATTCCCGGAAACCTGGAGCCCGATCACGGGCACGCCGCCCGGTGCGACCTACCCCGACTTGGCCTTCCGGATCGAAGGAGTGGCTGTTCCCGTCGAGCTGCAGTCGTTCAGCGTGGAGTAGACCGACCAACGAAACCCGCAGATAACGACCCCGGCTTCTCTCGAAGCCGGGGTCTTCTTTTTCATGTCTTTCAACGAGACTTCTCTGAACTCCGAAGCTGCCTCGGTCAGGCTGAATGCGTTGAGTGAGCAACGTGGCACCGTTTCAGTGTCTCATCCACGTAGGCACAAAGGGCCTTCTCTGGTAATGTCTTAATGCGAAACGCGGTACCCGGCCTCGTTCACGTCAATTTCTACGGAACCTCGGACACCTATTTGGGAGACCAAGATGGTATTTCGGACAGCCGGGTCATTCCTGATGATCGCACTGATGAACGTTGCCGCCCTGCAAGCCGGCGAGCCCACCACCGCCGGTGAGCATGTTTTCGATCGCTTCGATTCTCCTCACCCATACCCATCGTCCGGCGAGTCCCGACCAATGCTGACCTGGACCGACCACATCCGGTTTCCAGGCGCGACCTACATCGCCCCCCATTTCAAACGCATGGCTCTTGCCGACGGAGACTTCGTCGTCGTGAGATCGCCCGATGGCCACCAAAAGTGGACCTACACCGGGCACGGCCGCCGAGATCTTGGTGCCACGTCTGACGGTTTCTTCGCCACCCACATTCGCGGCGACGAGGTGGTGGTGGAGCTGTTCACTTCCGGGAATGCGAGGGCCTGGGGCTACTCCATCGACAAATTTGGTCGCGGCTTCAACGATGACGAGATCCGCTGGTTCTGGAGCCAGGGCCTCGGTGAGAAGATGAACCTCGTCCGACCAGCCGAACACTTGAAGTCGCTCTGCACACAGGACGACTCTGTGGAAGCCAAGTGCTTCGAGGGCATCGAGCCTGAGATCTACGAGAAATCCAGATCGATTGCCCGGATCCTCCTCAATGGAAGCGCCTGGTGCACCGGCTGGCTGGTAGGGAGCTCCGGCCACGTGATGACGACAGCCTCGTGCATCGAAAACCAGGCCGAACTCGATACCGCCGACTTCGAATTCATGGCGGAGGGTTCGGACTGCGCAACAGATTGTGCGAGCTCGCTGGGCTGCCACGGCACGATCGAGGCATCCGGTGGTTCCTTCACAGCCGGCGACGGCCTTCTCGACTTCGCGCTCCTGCTCCCCGACACCTCCACAGCCGCCGGGACAGACTTGCCCGTGACCTACGGCTTCCTTCAGATGCGGCAAACCGGTGCGGAACTCGGTGAGCGTGTGTATCACCCTCAGCATCCTGCAGGCTGGGGCAAGCGGATCGTGATGAACTCAACCTACCCGGATGATGTGGCCATGGGTGGGTTCTGTTACGCATCGAGCTTGACGGAGGCGCCATGCACCGGCGCTGCTTCACTCGAGGTGGGCTACTGGACCGACACGCAAGGAGGTTCCGCAGGCTCCCCGATCATCGGTTATTCGGACCACAAGGTCGTGGCTCTCCATCACTGTAGGGGCGTGGCGGACTGCGCCACCGGTAATTCCGGGATCGATGAC
Source organism: Acidobacteriota bacterium (assembly GCA_039714865.1). Lineage (GTDB taxonomy): Bacteria > Acidobacteriota > Thermoanaerobaculia > Thermoanaerobaculales > Sulfomarinibacteraceae > DAOWGJ01. The sequence goes on from JBDLIO010000265.1 coordinate 2,872, forward strand.
CGAAACCGCGGCGTCCCCGTCGAAGCAGTCATCACCGCCCTCGGAGCGGCGGTTCCACCCGACGCCGTGTGTCAATCGTCAGCCGGCCCCTCCGTCCTGTCCGCGGTCAGCAACGGGGACAATCGAGTCGATCTCAGCTGGGATGCGGTACCCGGGACCGGTATCACCTACAAGGTCAAGCGGGCGGCAGGTAGCTGTCCCTCGACCGCCTACGACGAGATCGCCTCTGGAATCACCGACATTGCGTATTCGGACACGACGGTTTCGGGTGGCGTTACCTACTCCTTCGTCGTGCTCGCCGAAGACGGCACGACCTGCGACTCAGATCCGAGCCCCTGTGCCGACGTCACTGCCGCGGGCTCGTGCATTGAACCACCCGTATTCGGCGGGCTGAGCCGCCTCACCAACCCGCAGACGGCATTGTGCGGCTTGGAGCTCGAATGGTCCGAGGCGACTCCCGTTTGCGACCTCACGGCTGTTTACAACGTCCACCGCTCCCGGATCCCCGGTTTTCACCCTGATCCCACCAATCTTGTGGCTTCGTGCCTGACCGGGACCACCTACGTCGATGCTCACGTCGCAAGCCAGGAAGATTACTACTACATCGTGCGCGTCGAGGATGGCACAGCGAACGGTAGCGGGCCGTGCAACGGCGGTAACGAGGACGGTAACCTCGTCGAGGCTTCGGCCGCGGCCACCGGACCTGAGCTCGTTGCCTTCGCTGACGATATGGAGTCCGGCGGCGCCAATTGGACCCATGGCGGTGTCGGCGACACCTGGACTCTATCCACGGCCCGAGCCCACAGCGGGAGCACCTCCTTCTTTGCCGTTGATACGGACAACGTCACGGATCAGACCCTGGAATCCGTGGAAATCGTTCTGCCGGTTGCCTCTTCCATCTCACTGGAGTTCTGGAGCTCGCAGGAGATCGAGCACATGAGCGGCGGCTGTCTGGACGGCGGCATCATCGAGGCATCCAACGACGGAGGTTCGTCGTGGGTTCCGCTCCCCGGAACGACGCTGCTCAAGATCCCTTACGACGGAACCGTTTGGTACGGCTTCGGCAACCCCCTCAGCACATTCGATGCTTGGTGTGGCGATCCTCGGGACTGGGGTTTGTACGAAGTCGATCTCTCTGGCTACGCCGGGCAGGCGGTGAAGCTCCGCTTTCGGCTCGGTACGGACAACAGCGTCGGTCACGAGGGGTGGTACATAGACGATGTGCGGGTAATTTCCCCGACCGAGTGCGTGGAACAGAGCTTGATCTTCGCCGACGGATTCGGGTCCGGCGACACGACGCTGTGGTCAGCAACGGTTCCATGACCGATCGGCACCTCTTGATGGAACGGCGAACGGTGCCAGAACGGTGCCACGTTGCTCACTGAACGCATTCACCCTTGAACGGTGCCGAAGAACACTAGTTCACTGTGCGGGGCACATTTTCGAGACCAACCGAACAGCCTTTGGCCAATTCTGTGAGCTTTGTGACACGTGGCACCCAACCGGTACCACGTCGGAACCAAAAAATGGTTCCAACCTGACAGTGCTACCCTCCCCATCCGCGCGGCGGACCGCGCCTGGATTATGACCACTTCACCGAAGCCACCGACGCTCACTCTGACCCGGACCTCGATTTTCTGGGCGCCCCTGGCTTTGACCTGGCTGATGATGGCAGTCGAGGGGCCGTTGCTGACCGCAGTCATCGCTCGCATGGCCGATCCCAAACTCAACCTGGCCGCCTTCGGCGTCGCCTTCGCCTTCGCCCTGATCGTCGAGGCGCCGGTGATCATGATGATGGCCGCATCGACGGCTCTGGTCAGCAATCGAGAAACCTACCTCAAGCTCCGAAACGTCACGCAGGCACTCAACGTCGCTATC
>JBDLIO010000266.1:0-4743 GCA_039714865.1 Acidobacteriota bacterium
CCTTACTTCTTCCGGCGGCTCTCGGTTCCGCCTCGGATCTCGAGGACCTGCTGGCCCGGGAAGGCAGGACCCGTCTGCTCGCCGGGAATCATATCGAGACGCTCCTTGACGGCCCCGAAAGCTTTGAACGACGCCTGGAACTCATCCGCTCCGCCACACACCACCTCCTGATCTCCAGCTTCATCTGGAGGCGAGACGATTACGGACTTCGCATGCTCGATGCCGTCGCCGAGCAGATTCGGGCCGTAGCGGCCGATGGCGGCCGTCTTGAAGTCCTCGTCATCCTCGATGACGGAACGCCTCTCGCCTCCAACGATTTCTGGAGTTCGATACGAAAACGTCTCCGATCAATTGGGGCCGAGGTCCGCTACTTCAATCCTCCCCGCTGGGGATTGGTGCCGGTCTACGGCGCCCGTTTGCACGACAAGGTCGTCATCGCCGACGGCAGGGCGGCAATCTTGGGCGGCCGCAACTACTCCGATCACTATTTCGTAGACTCCGGCCATACCGTGTGGCTCGACGGCGATATTCTGGTCAAAGGCCCTGCGGTCGAAGATCTCCAGATGCACTGGCTGAAGTCCTGGTCCGTCCTGGGCCGCATGCGCAGTCTCAAGCGTTTTCTGGCGCCGCCAGAAAAGACCCTCAGGCAGATTCGGACCTTTTGGAGGACGGGCATCTACCCGGATGGTGCGTCACCCCTCGAGCGCTTCGCTGACCGGTCCTGGTTTCCCAATCCCGACCGGCCCGGGAACATCGAGGCGGCGATTCTCTATGACAACCCGCTGGTCTGGGAGCAAGCCCCAACGGTGGATGTCGTGATCGCCCTGGTCGAGGGCGCCCGGAAAGATATCGATTTCGTCACGCCCTTCCCGAACTTCCCGCCCCGGCTGATGGACGCTGTTCGGAACGCAGTGGACCGCGGCGTTCGGGTTCGTATCCTGACCAACTCGGAAACCAGAGCCGTTCGTGGTGGTATCCACTGGCGCGCCCTCCTCCCTGCAATCCTGACCCTGGGAGAAGCTGGGGCCGAGGTCTGGGGTTGGTCGGCCGGCGATGGAGCCCCGAAAGCGGCCGAAGCCTTGAGATTGTGCAACCCTGCTCGTGAACCGTTCAGTGGCCTGCACGCCAAGCTGTTCCAGGTGGACGGCCGGATCGCCATCGTCACGGCGTCCAATTTCAACGTGCGCTCCACCTGGTACAACACCGAGGCCGGAGTCCTGGTCGCCGACTCCTCGGCTGCGGACGAGATCAGATCGACCATCGACCGATTGACCGGGATCACCCCACTGGTGCTCGAATGTCATGACGGCCGGCCCCTCACCCTCCGCAATCCTTCCCTCCTATTCGACAGTGAGCAAAGGGAAAAAATCAAGCGGGAACTGGGCGACTCGGCCGCCAGGATCGAAAGCTACGGACCGGCGTTCTGATGCAACGCAGAATCTCCGTCTTGGTCACATTATTGCTCGCGTGCGCATCTGTGGTCTACGGCCAAGAACACATCGATATCACCCAGTGGCACGAAGATCACCCCGTGGCCCTGGTCGAGGAGAACCCCGATCGGCGCCTACGGCTTGGTCTCTATCCCCGGCTAGGCGCCGTCGTCGGCGTTCCAAACGGCCTTGCAGGCGCCTTTCAGGTCTCGCTCTCGTTCCGGCGCCCGGAACAATTCAGCTTCTACGTCGGCGCCGGTTACGAGTACGGTCCTGCCGTCGAAGGTGCCAACCTGACCCTCGGATGGGGCGGCGTACGCGAGGCGCCGGCGGCGGTCCGCCAAAACGGTTTTTCCGGCGCCTTTCTCAGGTACCGGAATTGGCTCTCCGATGACCACGGCGAACACCACGGCCTGTCCGTCGGCCTGGAATCCGGTCTGGGGGCCTACGGCCTGGTGATGGAGGCGGGACTGGCTCGATCGCCGCAGAATCACTGGATGCCCGTCGCGCGCATGAGCTTCAGCGTGGGCAAGGCGTGGTTGTGGGTGAAATAGGCTGGGAGGCACAATGAACTTCCAACGTCCAACGTTCAACGCTCAACTTTGAAGTATGAACGCTCCCGGCTCAGGACGCTCGTGAATTCGAAGGTGCTTGTCAGGGGCAGGGGCAGCGCCCGCAGATTGCGGCCTCCGTCGCTGATGCCCCCCCGGTCGCGGTCCCCGACGCCGTCGCGGTCACGGTCGCCGATCGCTGACGCTGACGCGGTTTGCGGACGCTGACACGGTCGCGGCCGTTCGCCGCTGTTTGCTGCTTGAGCCTGACGCTGGTGCTCACGCCATCGCCGGAATGATCTCACCCAGGAACCACCGGGTTCCACACCCTTTCGAAACCAACACCCTGGAAGTCCTTCAGGTTGGCTGTCGCGAATTCGTCAACTCCGTGATGCTGAAGGGTCAGAGCGAGACGAAGGTCGATGATTCTCCGCCGAGCAAAGTCTTGAGCCTCGGCATCCTGCCAGACTCGCAGCATTACCGGCGCATTCTCAATGAGTCGCCAGCGGGGATTCGTTCTGAATGCCTGGCAGACGGCAACTGCCTGAGAGGCGGAGAGTGGCGCACTGAGGACTGCAGGATTACGAAGAAGGAGGTAGAGTTCGACCAGAACGAGTTCGCAAATGATCACATCATCTCGGCCGGCAATGTCAGTCAAGAAATTGATGGCGGATGGGTGTTCTGAGCAGTCGGCATTTTGAGCGTACAGCAGTATGTTGGTATCAACGGAGATCATCACCGGCCCTCTCTTCTGCGATCAATCGCCAATCCTCAGGTGGTGCCAGAAACTCACCCAGGTGGTGGGGGGTCGGCGGCAACCAAGGGGAACTGGAGTCTTCGGTCGGCGGATAAACCTTGGTGATGTACTCAAGCCCCCGGCGAACGACCTCTGCGAAAGAGATCTCGCGTTCGGCGGCGACTCGTTTTGCCTCGCGGTAGAGGCTGTCCGGCAGTTGAATCTGAGTTCTCATCATGATGATATTTTATCATCATGACAAAAACAAGGCAAGTGACGAGAAGGATCGCGAAGCGACCGGCCGCAGGCCGGCTTGTCCTTGACCACTGTTGGCCCACCAGTTATCACCCTTCTCTCTCATGAACAACACGGCGGTAATCATGTACAGGTCACCACCGGGCCAACCGCGGTCCCGGTCGCCGTCGCGGTTCGCGGATCCGGAAGCGGTCTGCGATTCTCGGTCCCGGTCGCCGCCCCGGTTCGCGGATCCGGTCGCCGTCGCGGATTCGGACGCGGACTACGGTCGCTGTCCACTGATCCCGACGCAGTCCCGGAACCAGTTTTCCAACCCCGGCCTTCGGGAGCGCTTTGAAGCCGTCGAAAACTCCAACGACTGCCGATCGCCCCCGCTCGGCGCATTTTCCTCAAGGGCAACAATTCAGATGTCGGGAGCGCGTCGCCCTTGAAGAAAATGACCTCGACGGCCTACGGCTCTGGCCGAGATTCGGTTGTTGAGGAGACCGCCGTGGGTTCACGCCATCGCGTCCTAGCGAACGCGATGAGCGTAGCGCCCAGTTGGAGAGGGTCCTATTGAAAGCGATCTCCGCGGCGTGCCCGGTCAGGCATTCTTCGCAACGACGCCGACTTCGGGAGGACTGCCCGGTGAAGAAGGCCTGACCCCGCACGCCCCGTTGGAGAGGGCGCTCTCGGGTTTGAGCGTCGGCACCAATCCCCCTGGTATCATTGTCTCGAACAGCGGAAGAGGTGTTTGCAGAATCGATTATTTCTTTTCCGTAGCGCTTATTCAGGGCAAAATGCTGTAAATTCTAGAGTTAGGTTCGCACGATGGAACATTCATGACCGTTAGCCAGATGGTACTCCTCGGGGTAGTAGCAGTTCTCTTTATAAATGCAGCTGTCTATGGCCTGCGAATCCAATTCCTCCTCTTGGCCAATCGCGCGGAACCGGCCCTCTCGGTTGTAATCGGCTGGACCGCCTGGCAGAGGATTGCTACCGGTAGGTGCGACGGTCTTGATGAGAAAAACGCCGGTTTGTTCCTCACGTTGAGACGTTCGTTCTTGGTTTCAATGGCAGCTTGTTTCATCGTAATGGTTGCTGGCATGGCACTTCTGAGTCCATGAAAATTTACACTTGCCACCAAACACTGCTTCAGGCTCGGCGTCCGCAAACCGCGACCGGTGCCGTGATCCGCATCCGTTTACCGCGTCCGTCAGCCGCGTCCGGGGCCAGGGGCCGCGATCCGCGTCCGATAACCGCGTCAGCGTCGGGAAACCGCCACCGCGACCGGTGCGGCGTCTCCGCCGACCCCATTGATCGGCTGATCACCCTTTCGGATGGAGCAGTCGCCAGGTCATTGCTCGGACACGATCAAAGAGTTCGAGTGCAGCGTCAGCTTGGATTCTGTCGACGGCGCCCGCCTGAGCGAGAAGCCTGAGATGGACATCGATTTCTTTGGCCGATGCATACGCAATTCGCCAGTGGTGCATTCGGTCTCGGCCGGCCCTGCCGTGGCCTTCAGAGAGGTTGGCCGGAACCGAGCTTGCCGACCGAATCACTTGATCAGCGATGCTTTTCAGTGGCGCCAGCACCCTCGTAACCAGGGCGATTGAAAGCCCGGCAGCTTCGAGAGCTACCGAATGGACGTCGAGAGTGTTGCTGATGAGCGCGTTGGACATGATTTCCTCCGTGTTGTTCATGCCCTTCTCAGCGCTGGTGAGGGCAACTGTTGTCAAGGATCGCGAAGCGACCGGCCGCAGGCCGGCTTGTCCTTGACCACTGTTGGCCC
>JBDLIO010000267.1:0-4729 GCA_039714865.1 Acidobacteriota bacterium
CAACGCCGAAAATCACATGAGACAAGATATCTGCATGCTGGTGGCAAGGGACCTACAAGCCATCGGCGTCGATGCCACGCCCCGGACGGTGGAATGGGGCACCTTTCTCAGCCGTTTGCGCGACGGCGACTTCGACGGGGCGGTCAATCGGTGGGTCGAGCCTACCCAGATCGACCTGGAGGATGTGTGGCACACGACCCCGGAGGGCATTGAGAGTTCGAACTACGGGCGGTACTCCAACCCCGAGGTCGACCGATTAATCCAAGAGGTGACCGACGTCAGGGACCTTGACCTTCAGAAAGAACTGTACGGGAAAATCCAGCACCTGATCGTCGCCGATCAGCCCTACACCTTCCTGGTTGAGGGTCGAAAACTCAGGGCCATCAGCACCCGCGTCCAGGGATCGATCCAGAATGACGCCACGCCCTATTTCAACCTCGAGGCCTGGGAACTGCCTTGAAAAGACTGGTAGCTCAACGCCTGGCCCTGCTCCCGCTCCTGGTATTGCTGGTGGCAACCGTGACCTTCGCCGTCGTACAGGCGGCGCCGGGAACCTATGCGGACACCATCGACAACCCCCGGTTGACACCTGTCGCACGAACTCATCTCAAAGCCCTTTACGGGCTGGACCAGGGCGCCCATGCCCAGTACCTCCATTGGATAAGGGCGCTGATTCACGGTGACCTCGGACGTTCCTTCCTGTTCAAGCAACCGGTGGCCGACGTCATCACCACCGCCCTTCCGGCCACGATCCTCTTGGCGGGAACCGCCCTGGCGATGGACTTGATCCTCGGGTTGTTTTTGGCCCTGATCTCGGCCCGGCGTCCAGGCGGCTGGATCGACCGGATCCTGACCATCTTTTCCCTGGGAATCTACGGTCTGCCGTCCTTCTGGTTGGCGGGGCTGGCAATCCTGGTCTTTTCTTTGACCCTGGGATGGCTTCCCGCCTCGCACATGGCCTCGGTCGGCGCTGAACGATGGGCCGCCGGCGCCCGCTGGTTGGACCTCGTCCGGCACCTGATATTGCCGGCCTCGATCCTCGGGATCGTCGGCGCCGCATCAACAGCTCGATATCTTCGGGCCTCATTGTTGGATGTCCGCCGCTCACACCACATCCTTGCCGCCCGGGCCCGCGGGCTGACGGAGAGTCGAATCCTCTGGGTCCATACTTTGAGACCGGCCCTGGGACCTCTGGTGACCCTGATCGGCCTGTCCCTGCCGGTGTTGGTATCCGGATCCGTAGTCGTCGAAACCATTTTTTCCTGGCCGGGAATGGGTCGGATCATGTGGCAGGCCGCCGTGGCCAGGGACATTCCTGTGGTGATGGGATGCACCCTGGTCGGCGCCGTCGCCGTGATCATCGGCTCCCTGGTGGCTGATCTGCTCTATGCCTGGGCCGACCCCAGGGTGAGGCCCCAGTGATCGCCGGCCGCCGACTGCCCGGACGACTGATTGCCGGTACCGCCGGTCTCCTGATGATCTGTGGCGGTGTCATCCTGGGGCCCCGTTATCTCGGCCCCGGACCACCAACAGACCCCTCACACAGCGCGTTGGTCCCTCCCGGAACCATGCTGACCGTGCTCGAACTCGACGACGGGCGCACACTGGTATCACCCTCGGTCACAACCGCCGACGACCTCGTGATTGTCGACGGACCCTATTCCCGTAAGGAAATCCCGGTGACCGTAGTGTCGTCAAGCCGGATCGTTCAATCCTGGCTGGGCACCGACCGCTACGGCAGGGACCTGCTTCGGTTGATGCTGCTGGGAGGCCGTCTCTCTCTGATGATCGCCGCCCTCGGCGTCCTCGTTTCGCTGGTCATGGGCCTGGCCGTCGGTTTGAGCGCAGCGACAGCCGGACGCGTCGCCGACGCGCTGCTGATGCGAGGCGTGGACGCACTGATGGCATTCCCGACCCTCCTGCTGCTGATCCTCTGTGCCGCCGTTCTGGATCCGGGACCCGCGACCCTGGTCATTCTGCTGGGCCTGACCTCGTGGATGGGCCTCGCCCGCCTGGTCAGGGGTCAGGTTCTGTCCGTTCGCGAGCGCCAGTTCGTCATGGCGGCCCGCGTGGCAGGCACACCGTGGCACAGGGTCTGGCGCTGGCACTTTCTTCCCGAGATCCGGGGGCCGGTTGCACAGGATGTCGCACTCCGCCTCGGTGATCTCATCCTCGCCGAAGCAACGCTGTCCTACCTCGGTCTCGGGCTTCCTCCGACCACGCCCACCTGGGGTCTCCTGGTCAGCGAAGGACACCGAGTCATGATGGACGCCTGGTGGCCGGCCACCATCCCCGGCCTGGCCATCGCCTTTCTCGTCATCTGCTTCGCCCTGATCGGTGACGGCATTCAGGAGTTGTGAGGGGAACAACGATACTCATAACTGGATACTCGAAACTGGTTCGGGCATCGACCTGTCCTTGTCGCCGATCCTGAGGCTGTCGCCGCCGCCGTCACCTATTCAATATCGCGATCCAACTCGACGTTCCGACCGCTCTCACGGAGTACGGCGGCGAGGTCTTCCCGGGCCTGCACTGTCGCAGGGTGTTGGTTCCCAACAGTCCGCACTCTGGCTTCGAGAATGGTCCGGAACTCGGCCGTCGCCTCGTCGAGGCGGCCTCTCCCTCGCAGGGTCTGGGCTCGAATTGCCCGCGAGTTGAGGGTGCTCGGATGGTCCTCACCGAGGACCCGGCGCTGCCTTTCCAGTGCTGCCTCGGCCATGGATGCCGCTTGCTCAAGCGAGCCCTGCGACAGATAGGCGTTGGCAAGACCAACCATACTGGACAGGGTGCGCGGGTGGTCCTCGCCATAGCGTTCGAGGAAGCCTGCATAAAGCCTCTGGCCGTAGTCGATCGCCAACTCGAGGCGGCCGAGGTCAACCATCAGATTGCTCAGGTTGCCGATGGTATTCAGCGTGTAGGTGTGGGCCTCGCCGAGAGTCCGTGTGTAAAACTCAAGGGCTTCGAGCAGCCGATCTTCAGCCTCGTCGTACCGACGGAGCTTTCTGAGCACGATACCCAGAGAAGCCACCGTATTGATAGTGTCCGGGTGCTCGTTGCCGAGGACCCGCCGTCGGGTACCGAGAACCGATCGAAGCAGTTGCTCAGACTCCTCGTACCGTCCCATTCTGCGCAGGAGCTTGGCGTGTGTCTCCATCGTCACGAGGGTGTCCGGGTGCTCGTTACCCAGCACCCGGGTGCGGCGTTCAAGAACGTCCGCGAGCAAGGCCTCGGCCTCCTCGTAGCCGGCCCGGTTGATAACCAGGAAGCTGGCCAGGTTGCTCGCGCTGAGGAGCGTGGCAGGATGGTCAACACCACAAAACTCGACAGATGCCTGCAAGCCCTCCCGGTAGAGGCCCTCAGCCTCGTCGAGACGGCCGAGGTCGGCCGTCAGGTTGGCCAGGTTGGCTCGTGTCTTGATGGTTCGCTCGTGATTCTCCCCGAGCTCTCGACGCTTCCACTCCAGGACCTGCGTCATCAGCCCGAGGGCCTCTTCCTTGCGGTCGAGTTTTCGCAGACAGGTGGCGAAGTTTTCCTGCGCCGCGATGCAGTCCGTGTCATAGGGCCCGAATGCCTCGAGGCAATCCTTCCAGGTTTTCCGCAGCCGAGCCTCAGCACCCTCAAGATCCCCCTCTCGCATCAGAGCAACGCCGAGATCAGTTCGAATTTGCAGTGTTCCCCGCGCTGTGTTCCCAAGTTCATTGAGCGCGGTCTCCAGGGCCGATTCGAGGGTGTACCGGCCCTTGCTCCACTTGCCCAGCGATTGATAGGACCTCCCCAGCGTATGCTCAAGCGCCACCTTCACCGAAGGATGTCCACCGAACTCGGCCGGCACGCGCTCGGCGGCGTCATCCAGGAGGTCGATCACCTTGACGTCGATGCCTTCGTTTTCGGGCGCTGCGCTCGCCAGCATGTCACCAAGAAAGTCATTGACGGCTTCAGCCTGTGCACGAGCCGCCTCGGCCTCGTGCTGGGCGATCCGTGCCCGCCAGAAACCGATGCCTGAGGCCACCGCGGCAACTGCGAGCACCAGGATGAACGAAATCAGGGCCCGTCGTTTCGCCCGCCGCCGCGGTCGCTCATGGATGTGGCGAAGCCGCTCGGCAGCTGCAGCGGCGCTCAAACGCTCGGCTGGATCGAGGGCCGTCAGGTCGTCGATCAGCGCGGCAACGTCAGAATCGATGCCTTCAGCAGGATCGATCTCGCCCCACATCGCCTTGAGAACAAGCTCGTTGGGTCCGCTGTCAGATCCGTAGGGTTTGCGACCGGTCCAGAGTTCGAACAATAGCAACCCGAACGAGTACATGTCGCTGGCTGCAGTCACCACTTCGCCGCGCGCCTGCTCCGGGCTGAGAGAGCTCGGCGTTCCCAGCACGTCGCCGAGTCGGGTGACCCGCCCCGAGATCTCGTCAGCTCCCGTTTCGTCGGTCGGGCCTTTCAGGTCTTCGCCCTCGCGGGGCTGCAACGGGGCCTGTTCCTCATGTCGAGCCAGACCGAAGTCGAGCACTTTGACCAGCCCGCCTTCGGCGACCATGATGTTTTCCGGCTTGAGATCCCGGTGGACCACAGTCATTGAGTGCGCCACCACCAGGGCGGCCGCCACCTGCTCGGCGACACGCATGCGTCCGGCGTCATCGAGCCCTTCGTCGAGCTCCTCGCGCAGGGTCTTTCCTCGGACCAACTCGAGCACAATGTACTCGTTGCCGTCCTCCTCCACGAGATCATAGAGCCG
>JBDLIO010000268.1:0-4711 GCA_039714865.1 Acidobacteriota bacterium
CGGGGTTGGAATGCAGCGCCCGGAGCCGGAACCGCGTCCGAGACCGCGTCCGCGTCCGCATCCGGAACCCGCGGCCAGGACCGCGATCGAAACTGGGGCCGCGTCAGTGGACCGAAACCGCGGCGGCGCGTCCGTGGACCGCAGTGTGCCCGGTGGTGAGGCGTGACATGTTTTTCTTCGTGTTGTTCATTTGGGTGAGGGTGGATAGCTGATGGGACACCCGATGTAAAGGGCAGGTCGGCCATGGGCCGATCGCTTCGCGACCCTTGACATCGATTGTCTCCACCAGCTTTGAGAAGTGCATGAACAACACGAAGAAAACCCTGTCTCACGCCCTCACCAGTAACACTCTCGACGTCCACTCGGTAGCTCTTGAAGCTGCGGGCCTCTCAATCGCAATGGTAATTCGGGTCCCGGCGCCTTTGAAAAGCATCGCCGATCAGGTGATTCGCTCGGCATCATCCGTACCCGCAAACCTCTCCGAAGGTCATGGCAGGACCGGCCGAGACCGAATGCACCACTGGCGAATTGCTTACGGCTCAGCCAAAGAGGTCGACAGCCACCTGAGGCTTCTCGCCCAAACCGGGGCCATCGACAAGACCCAAGCCAACAAGGCACTCGAACTGTTCGATCGTGTTCGTGCCATGACCTGGTGCTTGCTCAACCCGAAAGGGTGATCGGTCGTCCATCGCCCCTGGGTAACCGCCGACGCGGTCCACCGTCGCGGTTGACGGGCGCGGGTTGCCGACGCGGAAGCGGTCGCGATCCCGGACAGCTCCCGGCATCACCTGATCAAGACCCCCCCGACGCCCCCGTCCACGCCGGCGAGTGATTCGTGCCCTCGTGGGTCAGCCTATGGGGCATCCCGGTGGAGTCGGTGATGAAGATCTGGGGCGTGCCGGAGCGACTGCTCTCGAAAGCGATCATCGATTCGTCCGGCGAAAAGGTCGGGCTTTCGTTGCTTCCGGGGCCGGGAATGACGGTTCGTTTTCCGTTGATGATGTCGATGGTTGCTATTTGAAAGACGGAGCCGACTTTGGTTGTGCACACGATCCTCATGCCGTCTTCCGAGAAGGTTGCCTCATCGTGAAACCCTCCACCGAAGCTCAGGCGACGGACGTTGGTGCCGTCGATGTCCATCTGATAAATCTGGGGTGACCCTGAGCGGGCCGAGGTGAAGGCGATCTGGCGGCCGTTGGGCGCCCATGTCGGCTGAGTATCGATGGCTTTGGCTGTGGTCAGTCGGCGACCCGCGCCTCCTTCGGTCGGCATGACCCAGATGTCGACGTTACCGTCGACGCTGGAAGCGAAGGCAATGTTCTTCCCATCGGGAGAAAATGCGGCCGATGAGTTGACCCCTCCCTTGTCCCACAGAAGTTTCAGATAGCCTTCAGCCGGGGTCAGCAGGTAGAGGGCCGGCGTTCCCCTGAGGAATGAGGTGAATACCAGATGGCGTCCATCGGGCGACCACGTGGGCGCCAGGGCGATCGACCCATGCTTGGTCAGCTGTCTGGGGTCAGCGCCGTCCCAGTTCATCATCCAGAGTTCCGGTTGACCTGAGCGGTCGGAGACGAAGGCAATTCTGGACAGGAAGGGGCCTGGTCTGCCGGTGAAGACCTGTACAAGATCGTTGGCGATAGTGTGAGCTGCGACCGACGTTGCCGAGATGCCGGCGCGATACCTTTTGGCGAACGCCAGCTCCCCGGAAACCAGATCAACCAGGCGGGCTTCGACGACCACCTGGCCTCCGGCCCGAACGATGGTGCCGCTCAGGAGGAATTGTGCGCCGATCGAACGCCAGCGCTGGTGGAGGACCTCGGGCCGGGGGTCGTCCTCGACCAGGGAATAGAGCCGCGGGTCGACGACCGCAATCGGTGCCGCCGCCCGGAGGTCGGCATTGAGGGTCTCCTGGAAGGGCTGTGCAACGGCGATCGGAGTTCCCGGCAGGATCGAGAGCGGAGGCGAAGCGACGGCAACCCGGCGCAGTCCGGGCTGTGTGATTTCAAGGTAGAGGTCGTCACCCTGTGCGGCGGCGGGAAGGGCGATCAGGGCAGAAAGGCCCAGGAGCGCCAGGATTCGAGCGGATTTGATCAATGTCATTCGTGACTCCGTCTGTGGTCTTCGCTCACCCATTGTTGGTGAACCTCAGGTGTACGGTCAAACTGGATTTCAGGTATGCGGGGGGCAATGGTGGGAGGGGGTTGGCGGCATACAAGGCACGCAGGATGGCGCGATCAAAGGTCGGGTAGCCGGAACTCTCCTCCAGGGCGATGCCCTTGAGTTGTCCGCTTCGGAGAATAGTGAAGCGTGCCCGGGCGCCGGTCCCCAGGGGGACCGGTGGCTTGTACCAACGGCTTTCGATCAGGGCGAGCATTCGATTGATGTAATAGGTGAACTGAAAATCCGAGGGGATGCCCGGTTCCCCCTCGGCATCACCATTTCCCCCGAGACTCAACCCACCTCTGCCGGCCACTCCTTGGGCAGCTGATTGGGGCTGAGGTGTCGGAGCGGGCGTATTCTTCGCCCCAATGACCGGCATGGCGTCCTCGCTGGCTTGAGGCTCGATGTCTTCTGGAGGTCGGACCGGGGCGGCCGTCGGCCGGGGGACCGGAGTCGCTGCAGGCGGTGCGGTGGGCTCGGGCATCGGCGTTGCGACAGACTGAGGACGAGCGGCCGGCACTGACGGGCGCCGTTGGGGCGCCGGTTCCCGAATCAGTCGTACCGATACCGTGGGGAGGTGGGCGGCTCTTGGACCGGGCTTGTATTTTCCGATCAGGAACACCGCCGAAACGATCCCGGCGTGCAGGACCAGGGCCAGGGCCATGAACGGCAAGAGCCGAGGTCGATGCCGTTCAATCTCGGCCAGGGTCCGAGATACAGGGTCCACTCACTGCCCCTCTGGGGTGGTGACCATGCCGATCTGTTCCACACCAACCGAGTGCAGGACAGCCATCACTCGAATGACCTCCCCGTATGCAACGCTTTCATCCACCTTGAGGTAGACGGGTCGGGCCTGACCTCCAAGGAGGGCGCCGATGCGGTCGGGCAGCAGCTGGAGGTGGACCGGGTCGTCACCGACCAGGATCACTCGATCGGATGTGATGGTCAGAACCAGCGGCTCGGGACCCTTGTCAGCCAAAGACGGAGCGTTTTGTTTTGGGAGATTGACCTTGAGACCCTGGGCGAGCATCGGCGCTGTGATGATGAAGATGATCAGCAGCACCAGCATCACGTCGACCAACGGCGTGACATTGATCTCCGCCAGGTCTTCAAGCTCGGACGATGAAACGCGTCCGGCCATCAGGTAAAGTTCCGTTCGACCAGATTGAGGAACTCAAGCGTGAAATCGTCCATCATCCGGTTGAGCTTTCGGATCTTCGCCAGAAGGTGGTTGTAGGCGACCACCGCGGGAATGGCGGCCAACAACCCTGCGGCGGTATTGACCAGGGCTTCCGCGATACCGGGTGCCACCGTCGTGATCGAGGTGGAACCCGTGGCTCCAATCGCCATGAAGGTGTTCATGATGCCCCAGACCGTTCCGAAGAGGCCGATGAACGGGGTAGCACTTGCTGTCGTCGCGAGGATGGGGAGGGCCCGTTGCAGACGTTCCCTCTCGGCCCCGACCGCCCGCTCAAGCGACCTGGCGACATTGTCGAGGCTTCGGATGCGGTAGACGCCCTCGCTTCCCGCGGCCTTCTGTGCCGATTTGATCTGGGTCTCGAGTTCCGTGAAGCCCGCCTGAAACATCGAGGCCAGGGGGGAATCACGGTGCGAGGCAATCGACTGAGCGACGTCATTCAGTCTGGCCGCATTCCTGAAACCCTTGAGGAAGCGCTCTGACGCGCGTTTTGCGGCTGCAAGTTCTCGCCATTTTGCCAGGATGACGGACCACGAACCCAAAGAAAAGATCACCAGGACGATCAGAACGATCTTGGCGATCCAGCCGGTCTCCAAAAAGAATTTGAGTATTTCCACGGGACGCATTGTAACGAATGGTGACGGAGGGGGCCAGGGCAACTCCCAATTGAAGGGCTTCCTCCCCCATGGTTGCGGTTGACAGGCGATGGGTCGTGAGCTATAAAACCCGGACCTGGAGTGCCCAGGTAGCTCAGTCGGTAGAGCAGCGGACTGAAAATCCGCGTGTCCGTGGTTCAACTCCGCGCCTGGGCACCACTCAAGATCTGATCCCCGCTTCACGGCGGGGATTTTGATTTTCAGTCTGCTGCTCTACCGGGGAGTGTGAGGGGTGTCCCCTCACAGTGATTGGCAGCGGACCCGCGCCGCGAAGCGGTCCGGAGCGAAGCGGAGGCCCGACGTAGCGGGGCGAAAATCCGCGTGTCCGTGGTTGCGGCGCGCCTGGCGGCGCTTGCGTCTATCTTCCCCTGCTTCGCAGCGGAAGACAGTGGCAACTCCGCGCCTGGGCACCACTACAAAACAATGAGGCCGCGTGAACGCGGCCTCATTGTTTTGTGTTGGGAAGGCAATGGAACGCCGCCCACGTTACAATCCCTTCATGACAAAGGCGAAGGCACAGCTGGGGATTTTGATTTCAGGGCGTGGCTCCAACATGAAGGCTATCGTCGAGGCCTGTGAGTCGGGTGAGGTGCCGGCAGCAGTTTCGCGGGTGATCAGCAACAGGCGGGATGCGGCCGGGGTCGAGTGGGCTCGGGGCCGGGGTCTTGAATGCAGGGTCCTGCCTCAGAAGGATTTC
>JBDLIO010000269.1:0-4707 GCA_039714865.1 Acidobacteriota bacterium
TTCACCAAGGCCTGGAACCTGGGATCATCCTTGAGCTCTTTCCCGGTGTCTTCCGCCTTCAGGGATTTCAGCCCACGGTATTTTTTAATAAAGATCGGGTCTCGCTCATCGACGGCTCTCTCCATCCACTCAAAGCCCCTGTCGCTTTCACCCCATTTGAAGTATGTAATGGCGATCAGATTCGGCGAAAAATAACTGTCCTCGTACTTTTTCTCCAGACCATTGAGAACAGCCCGCGCCTTCTCTTCCCGGCCGGTCCTGAAATAAAGATCAATGAGAAGAGTCATTATCCAGGCTTCGTTCGTCGATCCTTCTTCCACCTCTTCCTCGATAAGAGTGATCGCCTCTTCATCCCGGCCGAGAGCGGCGTATACGCTGGCCAGATCAGGCGTCTCTTCCCAATCGGGAATCTTTTCCTTCAAGTCGAGGATAAACTGTAGGGCCTCCTCGTTTTCTCCCGTCATGCGCATTGGAAGCGTTACATCGACTGCCGTACGGGCCGACCATGGATCGAGTTCGTAAGCTTTCCACAGGTCCTCCCTCCCTTCATCGATCCGGCCCGCCCCTATCAGCAGAATCCCCCCCTTTATGTGATGAGCGAAAGCGTACGAGGGATTGAGTTCTATCGCCCTGTCGATTTGTTTCAACGCCGTCTCGGTGTCCCAGTCGTATTCCCAGGTCATGTGAGCCAGAGGGGTCCACACTTCCGCGAGGCCGTCGTCGATCTCCATCGCCTTGTTTATCGCCTTTCTCGCCCTGGGGTATACGTCATGGGGACGCGCGAGGCCGTGGCAGGCCATTACCGTATAGCAATCGGCGATGCCGGCATAGGCGAGGGCCATCGTGGAATCGATCTCCAGGGCCCTGCTGAAATACTCGATGCTCTTCTCGAGACTCCCCCCGGACTCGGAAGTGAACCAGTGACGTCCTTCGAGATACAGCCTGTATGCCTCCGGGTTCACCGAACGGGCACCTCTGAGCTTCTTTTCGAGTTTCGGGGAAAGATCGATTCCGAACTCATCGGCCAGCGCGAGGACTATCTCGTTCTGAAGCCGCTCTATCTCTCTTTCATCCCTTTCGAAGATATCGGACCAGAGCACTTCATCCGTATCAGCCCTGGTGAACTCAACGGTCATCTTCAATCTCTTCTCACCGGAGTACTGGACCGTCGATATCAGCAGAGCCTTGACTTTTAAATCTTCCCCTATCTCTCGAGCCGGTGTGTCCGTGCCCCTGAACCTCTTTACCGAGGAACTCCCGATCACCTTCCAGTCGCTGATCCTGGCGAACTTGCTTATCATCTCGGCGGTCAGCCCGTCGGCAAACAGTACGTCTTCTTCCTCGCCTCGAAGGTCCACTACGGGGAGTACGGCTAGAGAATCGATCGCCGACGCGCTCCTTTGAAAGATCATGAGCGTTATCAGGATGATAGCTGCCGCCGTGGCCGCCAGCGTGCCGAAAAAGGCCGTTCTATTCCGTCTGAACTTTTTAAGGCCGACCATCCTTCTCGTTCTCGCACCCGAGGCGAGTTCCTCCCTGTTCTCCTCGAGCGCGGCCCCGAACTCCTCCGCATCACCGAACCGCTTCTCCGGGTCCTTTTCCATGGCCTTCTCTATGAGGTTCTCGAGAGTGACGGGGATATCATTCCTCAGGGCCGAGAGCAGTTCCGGCCTTTCGTTGAGTATTGAATAGATCACGGCAGGCTCGTATTCGCCCTTGAACGGCTTTGTTCCGGCAAGCATCTCGAACAGGATCACACCGACGGCCCAGACGTCGCTTCCGGGGCCTATATCTCCGCCCCTAGCCTGCTCGGGCGACATGTATCCTGCGGTACCGAGCGTACTTCCCTCCCGGGTCAGCCTCGTCGAGCCTTCGAGTTTGGCGATCCCGAAATCGACGATCTTCACATGGCCATCGGTAGTGAACATTATGTTCGACGGTTTAATGTCGCGATGTACGATGCCGCTGCCGTGAGCTTTTGCCAGACCGGATGAGATCTGAAGGGCTATGTCGACGGCATCCACGATCTCGAGGGGGCCGCCGTCGATGCGCTCGCGCAGGGTACCGCCCTCATAGCAGGCCATCGCGATAAACGTCGCGCCGTCATCCGTCTCGTCTATCTCGTGGATCGTGCAGATATTGGGGTGGTCGAGAGCGGAAGCCGACTTCGCGTCCTGGATGAAGCGCTTCTTAAAGCCGATCCTCGTTGGCATCGCCCTGATCGCGGCGCTGCCGCTGGCACTGGTCTTTGTGCTTGAACCCATCTGGGCAGTGTTGATGGTGGTCATCGCCATCGTTGGCGTCATTGCGGGGATTTCGGCGCCGCCGATTTTCCGTTACATCAACTCGAACCGCCTGCAGACCCACGCCGACCGGTTGGCGGCGGATCTTCAGTATACCCGCACGCTGTCCATCTCCAACGCCACGATCCTGCGGTTCACCAGTACCCCCGCCGGGTACCAGGTAACCAATCCCCTGACGGGGGACATCATCCGGGAAAAGAATTTCGAGCACGGGCTGGATCTGGGTATTGACCAGACCTCGGACTTCTATCCCTGGGGCATGGCGGATCCGAACGTCTTCAACATTTCCAATTCCACCGGGACCATGACGGTGAATCTCATGCCGACGGGCATCGTGGAGGTGCAATAGCCATGCTGCAGAAGATGAACCGGAAAATCAGGCGTCTGCTGGCTTCCGGGCGGCTGCCCGGATTCGGCCGTGAAGGCTTCACCCTGGTGGAGATCATGATGGTGTTGATGATCCTGACGGTGGGCGTGCTGCCCATCGCCATCATCCAGCACCGGGCGCGTGGCGAGGTTTCGGAGGCCGACCGCGCCACCCAGGCCATCGAGGTGGCCCAGTTGCACCTGGAGCGGACCAAGGGGCTGGGCTTCGGAAACGCCGTGGACTCCAATGGGCAGGACGGCCATATCACCTGGGCCGTTACCGTGACGAACGTGGCCTTCGGCCTGGACCGGGTTCAGGTGACCGCGACCTGGCGAAACGACGGAGCCACAGAAACGCTCACCATCGCCGACCTGATGTCGACGCGCTGACGGGGGAATGGGAATGAAAGCAATGAAAGCAATCAAGCAGATCGACCGACAGGGCCTGACCCTTTCGGAGCTGATGATTTCGCTGGCGATTTTCGGCATCATCATGGGTGTGATGTTCGGCTTCTTGACCGGGGCGCGCAACAGCTACAGCGAAACCCGGGAGCGGGCCCAGTACCAGCAGTCCATGCGTGCGGTCATGTCCCTGGTCACCCGGGAAATCCGCTCCGCCGGCTGTGATCCCGAAGAAGTCGGTTTCGATAATTTCGCCATCGCCGACGCTCAGCAGCTGGTGTGCCGGATGGATCTGAACGGAGATAAGGATTTCGTGGACATCGGTCCGGATGAAAACATCTCCTACACTTTTGCCGCCGGTGACCTGGTCCGGAACAACGGGACCGGGGACCAGGTGATCCTGCGCGGGGTCCAGGCCCTGACCTTCACCTATTTCGACGCCACCGGAAACCCGTTGGCCGCCGTTCCGTTGAGCGCGGCGAACCGGGCCCTGGTCCGTTTCGTGGGCATCAACATCCAGGGCCAGACCGACCGGGGAGAACCCGTGGCCTACACCACCAGGATCGCGCTGCGCAACGGGTAACCCGATGAGTTCTGAAATGAGATTCGAATTGATCCGAAAGCAACGCAAGGATCGGGAGCAGAACATGAGCCATACCGATAAAACAATTACCACCCACGCACCAAACCGCGAGGGTTTCGCCATGGTGACCACCCTGCTGATCGTGCTGATTCTCAGCGTGCTTGCGGTCGGCGTGGCGTGGATCGCGGGGTCGGAAAAGAAGACGACCTTCGCCGAGTCGGTCCATGTGCGGTCGATCTATTCGGCCGACGCGGGCGGCGAGGCGGCCATCAACTTTCTGCGGATGTCCGACGTTCCCCCCGTGTGGCTGGATGCCAACAAAACCGTCCGGAATCAGGGGTCAACGGGGCTTCAGGGGTCCCAGACCTTCGATTACAAGGCGACATTCATCAAGTTCGTGCCCAGGATTGGTTGGGGAGAGGGCTATTACGATTTCGACTACCGGGTGGATTCCCACGGCACTGCCTCCCGACTGGGGGAAAGCGGCGTGGAGCTGGTTGTCAGTCGACTTTACAAAGAAGGCTATTAAGCCGATCCGGGGGATTAACGTGGCGGGCCGAACTGGCGGCGCGCCGAGGAAGCAGGAGAAACGATCATGCTGAATCATAGAAACGGAAAACTCTGGATCGCGGCCGTGGCGCTGCTGATGGGCGCCTCTTCGGTCGTCCTGACGGCGCCGACCGATGCCGCCGCCCAGGTCACCTGCGAGGTCCCCCTGTTCGTCAAACAGAACAGCGGCGGAGCCAATCTCATGATCCTGGCGGACAATTCGTTCTCCATGAACATGATGATTTACCATTTCGACTACAACGAGGACGCGGTCTGGACGGGAGACTTCCAGAACGACGCCACCTACTTCGTGGCCAAGGACGACTGGTACGTGCCGGCCGACTTTATTGCCGGCGGGCCCCTGGCCCCCAGCATCTATTTGGCCAACTCGGACAACGGTGAAGACGGACGCTATGGCGGCAACTACCTGAACTGGCTTTATTACACCGCGACTGAGGAACAGCTCAAATTCGTGCCGAACGTCACGCGGATCCAGGTCCTGAA
>JBDLIO010000270.1:0-4693 GCA_039714865.1 Acidobacteriota bacterium
CCCGGCCGGAAACCCCCGATACCGCCCGTTGCGAGCGCCATTGGCCCGGATTCGAGGCGCCGGGACGAAGTCGATGCTCCCCCATCT
This sequence comes from Acidobacteriota bacterium, assembly GCA_039714865.1. Taxonomy (GTDB): domain Bacteria; phylum Acidobacteriota; class Thermoanaerobaculia; order Thermoanaerobaculales; family Sulfomarinibacteraceae; genus DAOWGJ01. The sequence goes on from JBDLIO010000270.1 coordinate 88, forward strand.
TCGAGGAGCGGGAACGACGAAGCCGGGCCGATGCCGCCGCAACCCAAAGGGCCGATGGGGGTTGCGGGCAATTTCTTCGTCACTCGTCGTCGATGATGGGCAGGGCATCTATCTTCTCCTCGTTCCTCAAACTCACCCGCAAGACCCATCGGCGGGCGCCATTGGGGTTTCCGCCCGGGCCCCTAGGCTCTATCATACAGATGCTCGGAGGCATTGAACATCTTGGTCATCACCAGGCCGTCCTCACCGTCGGCATAGTAGCCAGGTCTGCTGCCGACAATGTGGTAGCCCATGGTCGAATAGAGTGCCTGCGCTCCAGTGTTTAATCGTCTGACTTCGAGAGTGATGGTTTCGCCACCCTCTCGGACGACAAAGGCCTCAGCGCTCTCCATTAATCGTTGAGCCAGGCCCTGACGCCGGAAACCCGGACGGGTGGCCACCTTCAAGACGTGAAGATCGAGATACTGCCAAGCGCAGAAGAGGTACGCCGCCAGCTGACCTCCCGAATCGACCAGGACTCGGCAGTACCGACGGGGCGCCTCCATTTCGGCCGCGAAGAACCGGCCCGGCCACGCGTCTGAGAAGCACTCCCGTTCAGCTTCCTCAAGGGCTTTTTCATCCCCCCTGTGAGCCTCCCGTTCGGAAAACCGGCTCATGCAGCGCCATTCCCATGAATCGGAGGTCCTTCGATATACAGAGGTTCAATCGGCTGGGAGGCCAGCCCAAATTCGGCCAACAGAATCAGGGCCTCGGCGGTCGACCGCACAGGCGCCCCCCGTCGTGCCTCACCGAGGGACAATGCCTCTGCCGCAACCCACGGACCCCGCACGACAAGATCGGCCAGGCGCAGGATCTCCAAGTCAGCGCTTGCCTTGGGCGCCTGGCCCTGATCAAGCACGAACCCTTGAGCATAGACCTCACCACGTCTGCCGGGCTGGGCGGCCCACACTTCGCCGGGGCCTTCAATACGCGCCGCCAGGGCCAGCAGGGAGTCGTAGGCCAGTACTCGACAGCCCAACCCCGCAGCCAGTCCCGCCGCTGTCGCGAGGCCGGACCGAATCCCGGTGAATGAGCCCGGGCCACGACTGACGACGACTGTGGACAACTCCCCCCGGTCGATGCCGCCATCCTCAATGAGCAGATCAACCGCGGCCATCAACAGGCTCGATCGCCGAGTTGCGCCACCAAGACGAACTACCGAGGGAGCTCTCATGGACGGGCCCGACAGTGCGATCTCCAATTGAGGGCCACAGGTCACGATTGCAAGCGTCAGACTCATCTGCAGAGTGTAACCTGACCTGGGAGCGCGCTGGGGGATTAGGGGTTGGGGGTTGGGGGTTGGGGGGAGGAGGAACGTCCAACGTCCAACGTCCAACGTCCAACTTTGAAGTTCGCGCCCGAAGACTGATAGGTTTGGGACGGTAACGGTCGATGCTGAGAGGTGAACATCGAACGCTCGGAAACTCATTCGCAATAATCCGACCCCTTCCGAACCGAGAGCCGTCGGCCAAATACTCAGTGACCTCAAACGCGTCTTTCGACGTTGAGCGTTGGACGTTGGACGTTGGACGTTCGGCTAACAGCTGAGAGCTGAGAGCTGAGAGCTTAGCCACTTGCAAATTTCCTGTCGACACGATGCGGGCCTGGAGGCCCGCGCTCCCACATGCAGTCCCAGCGGGCTTTTTGCCTCTCTTCTTTGTGCTTTTTTGTGCCTTTTTGTGGCTATTCTGGTGTTTTTGCAAGAGGCTCAGCTATCAGCTATCAGCTCTGAAGAGGCGGCTGTTGCCTGCTGTGGTCATCGTGTTGGCCGCTCTGGCAGCGTTTCCGGTATTCGCTCAGGAGGCGCCCGTCGTGGCGATCGAGATTCAAGCGGGAGGTTGGGAATCGGGTCGAGACATCGAGGGCATCCTCGGACTCGAACCCGGCAAGCCAATTGATCGCCGACAAATTCGTCAGGGCATTCAAGTCCTGATGGCCGCCGGAGAGTTTTCGTGGATCCGAATTCAAACCGAGCCTGGAGCTGATGGCCTCAGGGTGACGGTGAAATTGGACCTCCACCCGCGCCTTTCGGTGCTCGACATCGATGTACCATCCGTCTGGTGGGAGTTCAGGGTCAAACGATGGTTGGACATCGAGGTTGGCGACCCTGTCAATCCCGGACGGTTCGAGGTGGCCGCCCGACGGATTCGACGTCGCATCGAGAGGCTCGGGTTTCCCGATGTCACGGTTGATCCCTATCTCTCTCTGGACCGAGGGGGCCACAGAGTCAGCGCAACTCTGGAGGTGCGGCCCGGGGCTCGGGCGATGTTGGCGGACATTGAGATCGAAGGGCTCTCGGAGGGTCTCGAACCTCAAGATTTCATGCCGGACATTGATATCGGCCGAAAATTGACCGAAGACGCGATCGACGAACTTCGGGAGAAGATCGAACGCAGGATGCGGCTGGCAGGGTACTGGGAAGCCAAGGTGGTGAGCGTGGAGCGCACGGGTCCGGCAGGCGCCTCGGTTTTGATGGTGCACGTGGAAGAGGGCCCCCTCTATCGCCTGGAACTCGAGGCGCCGGAGGGGCTGGAGACAACGGCGTTCGAAGCCGTGCCCGATGTCGCCGAAGAGGATCTCAATCCCGCTCAGACCGACGCATTGGCGGAGACCATTGTGGAGCGGCTTCAAGAGAAAGGGTATCCGGTGGCCACGGTGTCGGCCGAGCTGGTTTCCGGGCTGGAGGACATTGCGATCTTGAGAGTTAGGGTCGTCCCGGGACCGATGCTCCGGGTGACGGAAATAGGTTTCCCGGGTGCGGGGCGACTGGAGGCAAAACGGCTGGGCAAAGCTGTATCAGTTGAAAAGGGCGCCGGCAAGGCCGGAGAACCGTTGACTGCCAAACGACTGGAAAGGGACCGCGTGGCTCTCGAAGATCTTTACCGTCGAAACGGGTTTCAGAATGTGACGGTCACAGAGCCGGTGGTGACCCCGACCGGTGAAGGGGGTCTTCGGATCGATTTTCCGGTTGATGAGGGACTCAGGTGGAGTGTGGATGCCTTTCGGGTGGAGGGGGCGCCGTCGGAGGCTTTGGGCCGAACCGACGACGACCTTTACCAGTTGGAAGTAACTGATGCGTGGGATCCACGGGATCTGGCCCTTCTGATCGATCGTTGGGAACGAGCAATGGCCGATGTCGGTTATCCAGAGGCTCGAGTCACTGCGGATGTCGAGACCCCTGAAGCCGGCCGGGTCGCCGTGGTTCTTTTGGTTCAACCGGGTCCATACGTGCGGTTGGGTCAGGTTTTGATTGCGGGTTTGACGAAGACGAAGGCGTCGGTTGTGGAACGGGCGCTCGGTGTTGCCGGTCTCAAGGAGGGAGCGCCCTATTCCCAGACAACGATCAATCGGGCACAGCAGGAGTTGTACCGCCTGGGATTGTTTCGACGTGTGGCGATCGTGCCAATCCCGGGCCAGGAACGACGGACTGACCGGGGTTTGGTGGTCCGGGTTGAAGAGGGTTTGCAGCGTTCCTACCTGGTGGGATTGGGGTGGGGCACCGAAGACAAATTCCGTCTGACGTTGGGGTGGTCTCATCTCAACCTCTTCGGTGGCGCCCATGCCTTGTCCCTGGAGACCCGTTATTCCGACCGCGAGTTCCGTTACCAGGTGGGGCTGCGTGAGCCGCTCCTTCCCTGGGTCGAGCAGCCTGGTTATTTCGCCCTGTACCGTACGGAAGAGACGTTCACCGATTGGGAACAGTTGAGGTACGGCCTGTGGTTCGAGGTCGGAGACCGGCTCAATGTGCCCTTCCGGCACTGGGTGCGCTACGAATTCCAGGTCGTCGAGCCTGATGCTCCGGACGATATTCTGTCGGATCTTGAGCGAGAACAGCAACAGATCAAGCTCTCGTCGATCACCGTTCCCCTGGAGTGGGACTACCGGAACGACATGCTCAGCCCCACGTCGGGATACCTGATCACCCTGGCGCCGGAGTATGCGTTCCCGCTCTTCAGTGCCGATGTTGAATTTTTCAAGCTCCGTGCGGGCATTTCCCACTATCTCGACACCTCCGCCGGTCGGATCAACTGGGGCATTCGGGTGGGGGCTACGCGCGTCGCAAACCTGGATCCCGACGAACCCGCCAACCTCCAGATTCCACTGGCCAGCCGTTTCTTCGCCGGCGGCCCGGCCTCACACCGAGCCTTCAGGAACGACCGTTTGGGTATTCCAGGCGAGACCTTGGCCGAGGACGGGACAGCCATCGGAGGCAACGCGTTGGTGCTGGCCAACGTGGAATTCGAGAAGCCCATCTGGGGCGCCCTGAATGGCGTGATCTTCATCGATGGGGGGAACGTCTGGATCGAACCAGGGGACATCGAGTTCGGCGATTTCAGGTGGGGCGTAGGGGCGGGCCTGCGATTCGAGACTGCGGCCGGGCCCTTTCGGCTCGAGTACGGCCATAAGCTCGAGCGTTTCGAGGGTGAGAGTTCGGGTGAGCTGCATTTTTCGTTCGGCATGGCGTTTTAGCCCGGCTCCGCCCGGCGCTGTCAGCTGAGCCTCTTGCAAAAACACCAGAATAGCCACAAAAAGGCACAAAAAAGCACAAAGAAGAGAGGCAAAAAGC
>JBDLIO010000271.1:0-4651 GCA_039714865.1 Acidobacteriota bacterium
CAGCAGGAAATGGTGCCTGGAAATCTGCCGGTCCGCCGTCGGTTCCAGAACAAAATGTGCCTTCGGTGATCGGCCGACCAGAAAAGAGTCCGCCTCCTCGAATTCAAAGAAACGGCCGGCCTCAGGCCCCTCGACAACCTCGAGTCTCACCAACATACCTGATTGTAACGAACCCGGCAGAGAAAACTCCTGAGACCTTCAGTCTGAACCGACAGCTGAGAGCTGATAGCTGACAGCTACTCACCCCGAACAACCGTCCCGGTAACGCCACATCGCAGGCGGCCGTCGGCGAGTTCGAAGGGCAGCGCAACAATGCGTTGGCTGACAGGGGATATCTCGACCTTGAGGGTTGCCAGGTTGTCCGGTTTTTCGACCTCGGAACCAACGATCAGGTAGCGGACGAAGACCAGGGCGTCTACCAGGTCCAGCGTGCCGCCCTGGCAGGGCTCCTTTGGGACCTCTCCGGTGGCGCCGGCATTTGACGACAATGCTCGGGCCAACGGCGTCAGGTCCTCGAGGGCGAGGGGGAAGGCCGGAATGACGAATCTCCGAAGCCCTGACCATCCTGGCGTGACGCGCCCGCCGGTGCGCCGACGATCTTGCACGATAACATTGGCCTCGATCGACCATCCGGGCCGCCAGACCATTGCACGGCGGCCGGGAACCGGCATCAAGGCGGTACTGTCGACGAGTTCGAGTTCGGTGTTGCCCAAGACTGCGCCGCTGCCGCAGTGGGAACACAAGAAGAGGATGTCGTGAGGCCCTGCGGCCATCGCCGACCCGCAGGCCGGACAGTCCAGATTGATCAGATGAAAATCCATCATACAAATTCATCCGTGATCGATTTGAGGGTGTCCAGCGGCGAACTCTGTGGGTCAGGATCCAGCCCACTGCCTTCCTCAACCACTCCACCCGACCTGAACTGGCGAAAGCCCCAACTGATGAAACCCGCCAGCAGCAGTCCAGTCACTCCCAGTGCGGCCAGACCGTTCGTTGACCGGATCAGGCCGCCGAAATGCTGGAGAAGGGTCGTGCCCAGGAAGCACGCAACGCCACAGGATCCCACCAGGGAGAAGGCTCTCCAAAGGTGATTGCCGGGGGCTTTGCCGTAGGCGATGGTCCCATCTTCCGCATCGACCAGAACCTGGTAGGTCCGTTGTCTGAAGGAGTACCTGAAAACCCACAGGGGATAGAAAACAAGGTCGGTCTTCTGCCTCATCACGGCATACCAGGAAAAGGAGGTCTTGTCCGGCTGGGTGCTTTTCTTGATGGTCTCCAGCTCCTGATGAAAAACGATGGACGCTGTCTCTTCCTCGGCTCGATTCGGACGAAAGACCATGCCTCTGGCGCGGAGTTTTTCTTCGTCGAGCGGCAGGATCTCATCATTGGCCAAGTTGATCTTGGTGACCCCAAACTCGGACATGTCCGCCCCAGCCAATGTTCGGTCTACGGCCTGAGAGACCTGCGTTTCCACCGGATCCCGGACCGTGACCCACCGCTTGCCGCGTTTGACCCGGCGCTCATCGACTCCGAGAACCCAACCAATGACATCGCATCGGGCCCGGATGAAAGGAAACCAGGCCAGGAAGCTCTCCTCCAGTTGGACCTCTCGTTTGAGGGCCGGTTCCTTTCGTACGCCTTTGCGAAACCAATTCATGACCGCCTGTGCAGCGCCGTCCCCGGAAAGTCGGTCCAGGACCATCATCCGCCGCGTTCCCCGGCGGCCGACCACCGCTTGACCTGTCCCGCAGTAACGGCATACGACGGTGGTCAGGCCTTCCTCGACCTCGAGGGTGCCGGCGCACGATGCGCAGACCAGGCCTTTGACCATTTTCGGCCTCGGTGGCGGTGGAGGGGGAGGGACAGACGCCATCTAGACTTTTCGGCTGATCCACCAGGCCAACAGAAGGATCGGCACGGCGGACACCGTGTAGACGACGGCCTTGAGCAGGAGGCTGGAAATGGCCAGTCCCTCGATTGAGAAGATGCCGACCGCCAGAGCCGCAACGGCGATGAAGGGAGCCTCTGCCTTGGCCGGGAAATCGGCGGGGAAAACCTGACCGCTGACCCCGTCAACGGCAGCACGATACGAACGGCCTCCATATTCGTATGAGAACCGGAACAAGGGAAGGTGATAGAGAACGCTCCGACGAATCTGCACATCACCAAGCCGCGACACCATCCACTGACGGGCGGTATTCTGAGGCACCTCCGGCTGGACGACAGGCGTGTCGGCGCCGAGCTCATCCGTCCACCCGCGGCTGTCGCCAGGAGGCAATGTAACGCCGTGCATGCCCTGAAGGGACGACGGTGCCGCGGGCTCCAGTACCACGCGCTCACCGGTGTCCGTTGAAATTCGAAAGGCCCAGAAAGGGAAATAGAGCAACTCCGCCTTCCCGATCCGGGCCTTGGTATCGAGACCGGCGACCGTTTTCCTGCCGGCCATGAACCGTCGCAAATGATCGACAGCCCCCGAGGCATTCATCGTCGGTGGTGTCACCACCCGAAAGAGGGTGTCCCCGCCATCGACCACCAGGGCGGTGTCGCAGAAGGGACATTGAAGGAGGGCAGCGTCCGCAGGAACCGGAATATCGGCTCCGCATTGGGAACACCTAACCTGCACTTTTCACCGGTTTTCGTCGCGAGGTCGTCGAAGTGTTGTGCCCAGTGGAGTTTTCGATCCGAGGGACGCGGAGGCGTACTTGACAGTACGTTGAGCAACCCGAGGCGAGAAAGTGCCGCTGGGAACTGCGCATCGGCGGCCGCAGTAGATCACTGGTGGAAAGTGCTGGTGGTCCTTCAAGCCTCAGACCTCGTTCTTGGTTCCGCAGTTGGGACAGAACTTTGCGCCTTCGGGCAGGGGTTCTCCGCATCCCGAACAGCCGGCCGGTCCTTCCTGTTTGGCGCCGCAACCTGGACAGAACTTGCCCGCTGGGGGTACAGCGCCGCCGCATTCGGTACAAAACGACCCGGCAACCGCTGCCGTTCCGGCTGCACCGGCCGCTGCTGCGGTGGGAGCAGGTTGAGCAGGAGCGGCAGGAGTTCCGCCGCCCTGTGACGCCTGCTGCATCGCGTTTGTAATCATGCCCGGCATCATCGCGCCGAAACCGGCGCCGAGCCCGAGCCCCATGCCGGCGCCGGCAGCCCCGCCGCCTTCGCCGCCGGCCTGGGCCGCATCCTGAATAGCCTGTGCGGCTTTGAACTGCATATAGGTGTTCATATCCCCCACAGCGCCCATCGAGGCCCGCTCGTCGATCTTGGCCTGAACCTCGTCCGGCGGCGTGATCGAGTTGATGTAGAAGTCGGTCAGGTCGACGCCATACTTCCCGAAGTCTTCGGCCAAGCGGACCTTGGCGGCGACGGCAAGTTCGTCGTACATCGCAGCCAGGTCGAAGATCGTCTTCAGGGTTTCGCCGAGGAGATCGTTGAGCCGGGACACGATGATGTCCCGGTAGAAATCCTTGAGCCGGTCGGTATCGAAGAGGCCCTGGTTCCCGACGATCGTATTGACAAACAGCTGGCTGTCTTTGATGCGGTAGGCGTAGTTTCCGAAAGCTCTGAGGCGGACCATGCCCAACTCGGAATCTCGGAAGGCGACCGGTTCCCTCGTACCCCATTTTTGATCGGTGAAGGTCCGTTTGTTGACGTAGGCAATGGACACCCTGAAGGGAGATTTCCCGTCAAAGGGTTTGGCGATCAACTTCGTCAGCAGCGGGATATTCTGAGTAGCCAGAGTATGGCGACCGGGACCGAATACGTCCAGGGCACGACCATCCCTGAAAAAGACCGCCTCCTGGGACTGCTGGACCACCAACTGGGCGCCAAGCTTGATGTCGGCCGACCCATGGGGCGGCAACCGATAGACGATCTCCTCTCCCGAGGGATCGAAGTGTTCCAGTACTTCCAATTTGAGGCCCATCATCTCACCTCTTTCTGCGTCACATCCTCGATCTTGGTGGAACGTTCATCGAAGAACCGATCAGCCTTCTCCACACCGTCCAGCAGGGCGAACAGAGAGGTCTCGTCCGGCGTTTCCGGGAGGGTGTCGATTTGTTCGGCCAGCGCCTCGACCGTCGAGGACAGTTCGAGGTCAAAGCGATACAGTTCGTGCAATTCGTTCTCGCCGATCTTGACGGCGTCGAAGAAACCGGAAGATCCATAATCAGCGTGACGGATCCGATTGGCCAAGCGGTCCAGCAACTTCTCGGTCGTCGAGGCAATGTCCAGGTGGTCCAGTGCGCCCTTACGGGACCAGATTCGGATCTTTGTCTGGATGCCCTGCCGGGCTCGATCAACCTCGGAAGCCAAAAAGTCGCGCTGCATCTTGTCGACTTCACGCCGAAGTTCGCGATCGAGGTAGCCCCGAAAACCGGGGATTTTCTCTCCCAGTTTTTCCAGCCAATTGCGGCGTTCCCGAGCGTTTTCAAATCCATCCGTCATTACAAACCCCTTTCTCTTCTGATGCCGCAGCGTTTTCCCGCAGTCGAACACTCAGGCCAAGCGCCGAACAGCTCTGTCTGTGCTTTTCGAACCTTTCAAAGGCCGGTGTCACGGTGTTACTGTCCTACGACTGTCACCGGATCATCTTAATAGTTCTTACGAAAACAGACCAGTATTGGTTCATGCCGGTCTCGCTTCCCAGCCTTCAAGC
>JBDLIO010000272.1:0-4641 GCA_039714865.1 Acidobacteriota bacterium
CACGCGGGTCTTGTGGGTCTGGCGCTCAACTTCGCGATCGCCATCGCTGTGAGTACGGTCACCCGTCCCCCGGACAGGGAACGAGTCGAGCGTTTCGAACGTATCCTCGCGGAGTAGGGGGAGTGATTGGCCAAGGCCATGCGGAGAAAAGGAGGAGTTGATTGAAGTCACTGGATGAGAAAGTTGCCGTAGTTACCGGTGGCGCCGGGGGTATCGGGCTGGCGGTCGCGGAACGCCTGGCTGAAGATGGCGCGCACGTTGTGATCGGGGATGTCCAGGCTGAGGCGGGCGAACGGGCCGCCGGTCGACTCGGCGGACTGTTCGTCAGAGGAGACCTCAGCCGGAGAGAAGACTGTCGCGTTCTGATCGACCGGACGATTGCGGAACACGGAACCATCCACATTCTCGTCAATAACGCCGGTTTTCAGCACATCGATCCCATCGAAGACTTCCCGGAAGACACCTGGGACAAGATGTTGTCGCTTATGTTGACCGCGCCTTTTCTGCTGAGCAGGTACGCCTGGCCCTTGATGAAGGAGCAGCGATGGGGACGCGTCATCAATATCGATTCTATTCACGGCCTCGTGGCTTCGCCGTTCAAGAGTGCCTACGTTTCGGCCAAACACGGGCTCATCGGACTGACACGCACGACCGCGTTGGAAGGTGGAGAGTACGGGATCACAGTCAACGCCATCTGCCCGGCCTATGTTCGAACACCTCTCGTTGAGAACCAGGTGGCAGACCAGGCGCGGACGCGAGGCATCTCTGCCGAAGAAGTGGTCGAGAAGGTGATGCTCCAGCCGGCGGCGGTCAAGCGCCTGATCGAACCCTGGCAGGTGGCTGAGTTTGTCGCATATCTGTGCTCTGAAGCGGCAGCTGTCGTCACCGGCGCCGCACATGTGATGGACCTGGGTTGGACGGCACGCTGACCAACGCACAGATGCAAACAGCGCCGGTCGATCGGCCCCCAATCTCAGAAAAAGGCAACGACAAAGAACAAGCCTCGATCCCGCTACGAGAAAAGGTGGGAACCACGGGGGATCACGCCACCGCCGATTCTATGCGGGACGCCCTGAACGAAGCCGACGAGTTCCTCCCCGCCACGCCCGCTTGATCAGCCCGGTGGCCAACTCTCCGAGATCCTCGAAGAATGTGTAGAAGACAGGCACGACGAGCAGGGTCAAGAGGGTGGCGGTCGTCAGGCCCCCGATCAGGGTCAGGCCGAACGAGGTGTAGGAAAGGCCGATCGAGGTGGCGCCGGACAGGGTGACGGGCACCATGCCGCAGATGGTGGTCATGGCGGTCATCATGATCGGCCGGAAGCGGCGTTCGGCGGCCAGCAGCAGGGCTTCGCGGCGGGGTGTGCCGCTTTCCCGCAGGCGGTTGGTGTAGTCGACCAGCACGATGCCGTTGTTGACGACGACTCCGACGAGGAGCACGATGCCGACGACGCCGAGACCGTCGAGATCATAGCCTGTGGCCAGGTGGGCCCAGACGACGCCGATGCCGGCCAGCGGGATGGTCGTGATGATCGACAGGGGCAGAATGGCGCTTTCGAACAAGAAACCCATCAAGAAATAGATGAAGACGATCGACAGGGCAATGGCGAATTTCATGCCCTCCATGTCTTCGTCAGGGCCTCCGAGGCGGACCCGGTCCATTCTTTCGCCGAAGCGCACGCCTTCGGGCAGGTCCAGTTGACTTTGCACGGCCATGATGCGGCGGCGGGCTTCTTCCTCCTGGCCTTCTTCCAGTTCGAGTGTCAGGGTCCGCTGGGTTCTTTTGTCGCGGCGGAAGATGTGACGTACGCCCTGGACGTGGTCGACGCTGGTGACGCTGGACAGGGGTGCAAAGCCGCCTTGGCCCGTCGGCACGTAAAAGCCTTTGAGTTGGTTGAGGTTTTCACGGTCCTCTTCTTTGTAGCGAACCCGTACCGGGATGTCCTCGCCACCCGCCCGGTATCGGCCCAGTTGTTGGCCCCGCAGGGCGTAACCGACAACACTGGCGACGACCTGGGGGTTGATCTGTTGCTGCTGGGTTCGCTCCCGATCAACGACCAGAGCGATTTCGCTGGGTGGCGGGTCGGCAGCGGACTTCAACCCGAGTACCCCGGGAATGCCTGTGAAGATCGGTTCGAGACTCTCGGCGGTTTCTTCCAGGATGGCGGCATCTTCGCCCCACAAGGTGACGACGGCGACTTCCTGGCCGGTGTCGCCCTGTTGGCTCTCAGAACCGGTGAAGTAACGCACTCCCGGTTTCTTCGGTAGTGCCTCGAGTACATTTTCGGTGGCCTCGCGCGGCGAGATCTTGACCGTGCGCGGATTGTCGAAAAAGCCCTGGAGTTCGCCGTGGCTCGCGGTGTGCCAGAGAAACCAACCCGAAAGGCCCAAATCCTCCTGCAAGCCCTCTATCGTGCTCTCGCACTGGAGAAAGAATTCTTCGGTCTCTTCGAGGGTCAGACCCTGGGGCATTCGTACATCGATCTCGAAGCCCGAGCGTTCTTCCTCCTGCATTTCGACGACATTGATCTGCTTCTGGGCAGCTCCCATGGTGACGGCAAAAATCAGCAGGCATGCAAACAGGAGATCGAGCCGGCGATTGAGGAAGAAGCCCAAAAGGCGAGTGTAGGCCCCATTGAGGCGGCCGAGGGTCATATCGTAGACGCCGGACAGAAAGGCGGTGAATTTGTCGTATGCCAAACGAATACGACCCTCGGCCGTCCGCCCGTTCTTTAACGTCAAATAGACGGATAGGGGCACAAAGACCCCTGCGATGGCCAGGGAAGCCAGGAGGGCCACGCAGATCGGCAGAGCCAACCGCATCAGAAAGAACTGGCCCTGACCTTCGACAAGGGAGACCGGCACGAAGACGACGATCGTCGTCAGGGTGGCCGTTGTGACCGCCAAGGCGATCTCGCCCGCCCCGTGGATCGCTGCTTGTCGGCGCGACATACCTTCCGCGTGGAGCCGGTGGATGTTCTCCCCGACGACCACCGCGTTGTCGACCAGCAGACCGACCGAGATCATCAGACCGAGGAGCGAAAGGATGTTGAGGCTCTCCCCGGCGAAGAACATGACGGTCAGGGCTGCCAGAAGTGAGAGCGGAATGCACAAGGCGATGATCAAGGTCATGCGCAACCGGCGCAGGAAGAAGAAGAGCACGATCGCTGCGAAGAGCCCCCCGATCTTGCCGGCATCCAAAAGGGTACTGAGGCTCTCGAGAATGACGGCCCCCTGGTCGAACAGGGGCACCATGCCGATGTTCTGCAAGCGGGGTCGCTGAAGCATCGCATCCACCTCCGTCTGGATGCGGCGGGCGACTTCGATCGTATTGGCCTGGCCCTCCTTGAGGATCATCAGGGCAACGGCCGGTTGTGAGTTGGCCCGTATCCGGAACTTGCGTTCGGGAGCCTTGAATTCGACGGTGGCGATGTCGGAGACCCGAATGTGGGGCGAAATCTGCAGGTTTCGAATGGCCTCGAGACTGGTGAAACGAGCCATCGAGCGAAGCAGTAGTTTGCTGCCGCCCCATCTGACCTCACCCGAGGCCATCGTGAAATTGTCGGCGCCGAGGTCCTGGGCGACCTGGTAGATGTTGAGGCCCGAGGCCTCGGTATGCTCGCGGTCCAGTTCGATGAATATCTCGGGTTCCTGGAGGCCGTTGATCTCGACCGATGCGACGCCGTCGAGGCGTTCGAGACGCATGACGACCTCACGTTGCAGGAGCTTGTAGGGATCGCCCAAGTCAGGGTCGTAGGTCAGGCCGAGCACGTAGACGGGAATTGTCGAGGCGTCTTCTTTCCTGATGAAGATTCGGTCGGCATCATCGGGAAGACGGACCCGTGCCCTTTCGATGCGGTCGCGGACCTCGCGGTAGGCGACGTCCATGTCCGTACCGTTCTTGAAATTGAGGAAGACCCGCCCAAACCCGGTACGGGACATGGAAAACTGTGAATCCAAACCCCGGACGGTGGAAAGTTCCTCCTCGAGCGGGAGAACAATCTTCTCCAGGACTTCTTGTGGCGGGGCATCCCGCCAGGGCACCTGAACGGCGAGGAACGGTGGCGTGAAACCGTCGGGAATCAGCTCCAGGGGGATGCCAAGGGTCGAAACGACGCCGACCACCACCAACGAGGCCAGCAGGACCAGCACGGAGACCCTCCGGCCCAGCGAAAAGCGGGGCAGGGTTTCTTCGAACCGATTCAGCTTGGGTGTCATGCCCCCCACTCCTTGCGGCCGTTCAGCGGTTGGTGGCCCAGCACGCCTTCGGCCAATCGGTCAAAGACGACGTAGACCGACGGTACGATCAGCAGGGTCAGGACCGTCGAGGCGATCAGGCCGGAGATCACGGTGACGGCCATCGGGCTCCGCAGTTCAGCCCCGTCACCGAAGCCCAGGGCCATCGGCAACAGGCCGAGCACCGTCGTTGCCGTGGTCATCAGGATCGGCCGCAGGCGCACCGATCCTGCCGTCACGACGGCCTCTTCACGCTCAACGCCGCGGCGCCTCAAGGTATTGATGTAGTCGATCAGCACGATCGCGTTGTTGACGACGATGCCCGCCAACAAAATCATGCCGAGAAAGACGACGATCGACAGAGAGACGCCCAGCACATTGAGGGCGACGGCGGCGCCGAACAGGG
>JBDLIO010000273.1:0-4626 GCA_039714865.1 Acidobacteriota bacterium
GAAGGCTGTGGCCGGGATCGCCATGGGGCTGATTATGGAGGGTGATCAGGCAGCCATCCTCAGCGATATCCTTGGTGACGAAGACCACCTGGGAGATATGGACTTCAAGGTGACCGGTAGTTCCGAAGGCGTTATAGCTCTGCAAATGGACATCAAAGTGGGTGGCGTGCCGAAGGATGTTATGCGTCAAGCCCTCTATCAGGCCAAGGAAGGTAGACTGTTCATTCTGGAGGAGATGAACAAGACTATTTCAGGGCCGCGCCAGGAACTTTCACCTTTTGCACCACGAGTTGTGTCCATTGAAATACATCCCGATAACAGCCGTGACATCATAGGCCCTGGCGGCAAGGTCATCCGCCAGATTGTTGCCGAAACCAACACCAAGATTGACGTCGAAGACGATGGCAAAGTGACCATCATGAGCCCTGACCTTGCCGGCTGTAACATGGCGGTAGAGATGATTGAGAAACTTACGGCTGAGGCTGAAGTTGGTAGTCTCTACATGGGCAGGGTGCGGAAAATAACTGACTTCGGGGCTTTCGTGGAGATACTTCCTGGCACAGATGGCCTGGTCCACATTTCGGACATGTCGTGGACACGCCGCATCAACCACCCCTCCGAGGTGGTTCAGAAGGGGCAGGACGTCAATGCGGTAGTGACTGCCGTTGACGTATCCAACCAGAGAATCTCCCTTTCGATGAAGGAACTTTTGCCGAACGAGTGGGAGGAGTACGCCAATTCCCACGGCGTTGGGAACCAGGTAGCCGGAAAGGTAACCAACATTACGGACTTTGGTGTCTTCATTGAACTGGCTCCGGGCGTTGAAGGTCTGTGCCACATCTCGGAGTTGGACCGGCCCGAAGGACAATCCCTGGAAGAGATATTCACAGCTGGTCAAAAAGTCATGTGCCGCATTCTGCGGATCGACTGGAACGAGAGTCGAATTGGACTCTCGATGCAGAGCGTTGCACAGGACAGCTCTGATGAGGCCTTTGAGGAAACCGGTGACGGCGCCCTTGGCGATACGGCAATGGCAGCAGCCTTGAGAGCCGGCGGGATCCTGGCTGAAGACGAGATCGAGAAGGCGACGGCCGAAGTGGCGCCCTCGGACGAAGGTGATGCGGTGGCGGAAGTTGCTGAAGCACCCACCGAAGAAGAGGCGGCCGAGGAGGCTTCCGAACCTGTGGAAGAGGCAGAGCCTGAAGCTGCCGTTGAGGCTGCACCCGAGGCTGAAGAAGCGTTGGCGGCTGAGAGCGCAGTTGAAGAAGAGCCCGAGGTCGATGCTGAACCCGTAGCCGAGGCTACACCTGAGGTTGAGGCTGCGCCCCAAACTGAAGAATCGTCGGAGGTTGAGGCGGTTGTGGCAGAAGATCCCGTGGTTGAAGCCGAAGAACCGGATGCAAAAGCCGAGGATTCCGAGGAAACTGAAGAAAAGCCCGGGGAGTGACTATGGTTCGTCGATCGCAAGGCTATACTGATATCAGCGACGCTATGGAGGGGGCTGGGATATGACGATGACCAAGGCGGACCTTGTTGAGCAAGTTGCCAACCACGCAGACATTCCTCGGAAGCAGGCCGATCAGGTCGTTCAGGTGATACTCGAGAGCATCACCGCTGCGTTGCAGTCCGGTGAGAAGGTCGAACTTCGGGGTTTCGGCTCTTTTCGAATTCGGCAGCGTGGGGAGAGGATCGGGAGAAATCCCAAGACCGGCGACAAGGTCCAGGTTCCGCCGAAGAAGATCCCATATTTCAAGCCCGGCAAGCACCTCCGGGAAACACTGTTGAAACTGTAGCGGTCCAGAAGGAATCCTCGGTATCGAAAGGGTCCTGATTGTGACCAAGAAGAGCCAAAAGAAACTCGAAGAACCCAGCATTAAGCCGGTTAATCCAGTGCCGCCCGCCCTGTTGGGCGCAGCCTGGTTGGTTCCGGGGCTCGGGCACCTCCTGTTGGGAAAGAAAACGCGCGCGGCGGTCTTCTTTGGGGTTGTTGCAGCGGGCTTTGTGACCGGTGTCGTTCTGGATGGTGAGGTCGGTGTTCCCCGGGCGGACAACCCCTTTTCCTGGCTTTCGACGATTGCTTGTGCCGGAAACGGTATCCTGTACCTTGCCCGTTTGGTCTGGCTTAACGGTCTCGGCGGACTTTTGTCCAATTTGCCGTTGGGCCTCGAGGGTGGTGGTGATCCGGTCAGCGCGGGCTTCGGATACGGAAAGACCTTCCTGGTCACCGCCGGGCTGATGAACCTTCTGACAGTTTTGGACGCTTCCGATATTGCCAGAGGGGCCAAGAGCTGATGGATCATTTTTTCCTCCTCATTTGGCACGCCTTTCTGGTGGCCGTATTCTTCGCTTTTCTTTGGCGAACGGAAAGGCGGCTACAGATTCGGCTGTTTCTCAAGACCTTCCTCATCATGGTCGTCGGGGGCTTTCTGGCCGGCTGGTTGATGTATCCATTTCCGTGAAGCCGGTTTTTGCTCCATCGCTGATTCTTGCGGCTCGGGTTCTCACGGTGGTATATGGGGTCATTCTGATTGTCCTCGCAGTTATCCCGAGTATTGAAGCCGGGGGGTTCGGACCCTCGGACCGGCTCCTTCACGGGTTGGCCTACGGAGTCTTAGGTGGTCTCCTTTGGGTCTCAGGTTTGGGGCGAGCCGGGGCTGTTCAACGAGTCGTCGTGGCAATAGGTGGAGCAGCGGCTTTCGGTTTGATGACGGAGTTCCTTCAGTTGCTCATACCGTATCGAAGTTTCGAGCTTCGGGATGTTGTCGCCGACACCGTCGGTGCCGCGGTTGTGGTTCTCTTCGGATTGATCATTCCCAAGAGTTTATGGGCCGGGCGGAAAGAACCATGAGCCCGAAGATAATGCTCGTTGCCGGTGAGGTCTCAGGAGATATCCACGCGGCCAACCTCGTGACGGACTTGAGGGTTTTGAGTCCGGGGCTGCAGGTTTCGGCCGTGTGCGGTGAGCGACTGCGGGCGGCCGGCGTCAATTGTCTGGCGGCAACCGAAGAATTGGCCCACATGGGGCTGGTTGAGGTCATTCGAGAATTGCCTCGAATCCGTGCTCTGATGAAGCGATTGGTGGCTCATGCCGTTCAAGACCGACCTGACCTCGCGGTGCTGGTGGATTCTCCGGACTTCAACCTCCGCCTGGCACGAAAGCTGAAGAAGATCGGCATTCCCGTCGTACTCTACGTCTCGCCGCAGCTCTGGGCATGGAGAAAAGGCCGGGTCAGGCAGGTGCGACGCCTCGCGCGGGAGGTCCTTTGCATTCTCCCGTTTGAAACCGACTTTTACGGCCGTCACCAGGTGCCGGCTCGGTATGTCGGCCACCCCCTGGTGGACGATCTTCAGCGGGAAGGGCTTTTGGGAAGGGCTGTCGATCGCAAACCAGGGCGCCTGGCCCTGATGCCCGGCTCCCGGGAAATGGAAGTCCGGGCCCTTCTGCCTGCCATGCTGGGGGCTCTTCGCCTGATGCCGGGAGAGGTTGTGGACGACGCCGTCTTGATCGAGGCTCCGGGCATCGCCGATGCTGTCGATGCTGTCTTGGAAACCACGGATACGGATGTGCGGCTTCGGCGAGTCTCTGGGGAATCGCGCCGCCGCGAGCTGGCCGGCTCCGGCTTGGCCTTGACGGCATCGGGGACGGCCACCTTGGAGTGTGCCCTCCTGGATGTGCCGATGATTGTCGGCTATCGGCTCAAGCCTCTCTCCTGGTGGCTCGCGAAGTTATTGGTCAACGTGCCTCACGTCGCGCTGGTCAACCTGATTCTTGAGGACGAAGTCGTGCCTGAGGTACTTCAAGATCGCTGGAACCCCGAGATTTTGGCCGGCTTGGCGATTGAGCTGATGAATGCCGGGGGCGGCAAACAGCCTGCTGCCTTGGCAAGGGTGCGGGAAAGACTCGGCGGTCCCGGGGCCTCGATGCAGGCGGCCCAGGCGGTCCTGAGGCACTTACCCTGAGTTGTTTAGTGGCTCTCAGCTGAGAGCAAACCGGCGAAGCCGGGTTGGGGTACAATTCCCCGTCCTGGAGGGTAGATGGCGCTTGCTCGTGGAAAATCCAAAAGCCCCGATGTTTCGGTGGGCATGATCGGGCTCGGTTGCGCCAAGAATCTGGTTGACGGCGAGGTGATGCTTGGCCTTCTTCGGCGTGATGGGGTCACGGTGACTTCAGATCCAACTCGTGCCGATGTGGTGATCGTCAACACCTGCGGTTTTATCACTGAGGCCAAGAAGGAGTCCCTCGAAGCGATTCTCGAAGTGGCCGAGGCCAGGCGACAAGGAAGCGTCAAGCGTCTGGTCGTCGCCGGGTGCATGGTCCAGGCCTACGCCAAGGAAATGCAGCAGGAGATTCCCGAAATCGATGCGTTTGTCGGTCTCGATCAACTCGAGGGCATCCTCGAGGCAGTTCGAGGGGAAAGCGACGGGTCCCTTCCGGATCAACACGGCGCGGTTCGTCTCTACGATCATAGCCAACCACGCCTGCTTTCGACGAAGGGTTACGCCTACCTCAAGGTTGCAGAAGGCTGCAACAACCCATGCACTTTTTGCCATATCCCCGCGATGCGGGGTCAGTATCGCTCACGGCGCCTTGGAGATCTCGTTGCCGATGCGCGCCGGCTCGAGAGC